>JACZKT010000377.1 GCA_014859905.1 Rubrivivax sp. | reverse complement strand
CGGATGAACAGCCGCGCCGGGTCCACGGCCTCGGCCAGCGGCTGCGTCGGGCTGGGCTCGTCGCACACCAGCGGCGCGCTGCGGCCGGTGCCACGCTGGTCGATGAGCACGATGTCGCGCCGGTTCGACAGCCGGCCAAGCAAACGCGCCACGCTGCCGGCGATCTCGATCGCGCTCTGCCCCGGCCCGCCGGCGAAGAAGAACACCGGGTCGGGCTTGCGGTTGCGCGCCAGCGCCGGCAGCACGGCGAAGTGCACGTCGATCTGCGCGCCCTGCGGCGCGGTCGGATCCAGCGGCCGTCGCACGCTGCCGCACCAGGCCTCGTGCTCGACGCCTTGCAGCCGGCACGGCGCGAGACCGGGTCGGGATTCGGCGGCCTGCACGGGAAAGGCCGTCGGCGCGACTGCCAGCAGCGCGGCCAGGAGGAGATGGATCTGCATGGGCACCGATTCTGCGGTGCCGGGCGGGTGACCGGGTCGGTGCGCACCAACGGTCGATCGGCTGCGATGAAGTGGCCTCGTCGGCTCCCGAGCGGGCGGCACGTTTGGCGGCGGCTTGCGGCCCGTTGCGGACGTTGCCGGGTGTGCGCTTTCTGCGCTCGACGTATTGCGCCGGTCGCGTCAGGCGGTGCCCGGCGGGGGCGCTCGCCGAGAACCACCACTGCCAGCAGCAAAGGGGTGTCCGGGTGGGGCGCGGCGTGCGTGTGAGGCGCCGAGCAGCGCAGGGTCCATGGCCCGCGCGCGCAGCGCGCTTCGTGGACTGACTTGGCGCATCCTGTCTGAGCGTAGCGAACGAAGTGAGCGCAGCGAGTTATTCGCCGGGCCATGGACCCGAGCAGCGCAGGGCAGTCGGCGCGCAGCGCCGACCGCCTCAGTCGCACGCCGCGCCCCGCCCGGACACCCCTTTGCCGCCACCACAGCCCGCACGCGAAAGCGGACAGTCAAGGTCCGCAACGGGCCGGAGCCGGCCCGTCGCATCGGCCGATGAGCGCTGTCCCGCCCTCAGGCCAGCATCGACTTCAGCTCGCCCCGCTGGATCAGCCGCTGCAGGTCTTCGGCGCCGCCCACCAGCACGCCCTTGACGAAGACCATCGGCAGCGTCGGCCAGCCGGTCCACATCTTCAGCGCGTTGCGGCGGCGCCATTGGCCCAGGTAGCTGCCGTACTCCAGGTACTGGTAGGCCACGCCGGCGGCGTCCAGCAGCTTGCGCGCCTTGCGGCAGAACGGGTTCTGCCGCATGCCCACCACCACCACGGCATGCCGTGCCACGGCGTCCTGCACCTCGCGCAGCGTGGCATCGAAGTGGCTGGCGATGCGTTCACGTACCGCGGGGTGGATGCGCGATTCGTCCAGGATCGGTCGACTCATGTTCGCTAGCCCTGCAAAGCGTCGAGTATGGCCGCGGCCTCGATCAAGGCACCGCGGCCTCCAGATGCGCGGCCGCCAGCAGCTCCTGCGTGTACGGCTGTCGCGGCGCGGCAAACAGCGCTTCGGCCTCGCCCTCTTCGACCACGTCGCCGTTCTTCATCACCATCACGCGGTGCGACATCGCGCGCACCAGTGCCAGGTCGTGGCTGATGAAGATGTAGCTCATGCCATAGCGGCGCTGCAGGTCTCCCAGCAGCTTGAGCACCTGCTGCTGCACCGACACGTCCAGCGCCGAGGTCGGCTCGTCGAGCACCAGCACCTCGGGCCGCAGCACCACCGCGCGCGCGATCGCGATGCGCTGGCGCTGGCCGCCGCTGAATTCGTGCGGATAACGCTGCAACACGCCGGCCACGCCCTGGCGCTCGGACAAGCCGACTTCGTCGAGCATCTCCAGCACCAGCTTGTCACGCTGCGCCACGTTCAGTTCGCTGCGATGCAGCGCCAGGCCCTCGCCGACGATCTGGCCGATCGTCATGCGTGGGCTCAGCGAAGCGAAGGGGTCCTGGAACACCACCTGCATGCGCCGGCGCATGCCACGCAGTCGGGCACGGTCGGCGTTGTCGATGCGCTCGCCGCCCAGGTGGATGGCGCCCGACGAAATCGGCTGCAGCGCCAGCAAGGCCATGCCCAGCGTCGTCTTGCCTGATCCCGATTCGCCGACGATGCCCAGGGTCTCGCCACGCCTGAGCGTCAGCGTGGCGCCCTTGACGGCCTGGAACTGGCGCTTGCCGAACCAGCCCTCGCTGAAGGCGAAGCTCACGCCGACCTTGTCGCCCTGCACCAGCAGCGGCGCGTCGGCCGGCACCGGTTCGACGACGCGTTGCGGCCGGCTGGCCAGCAGCTTCTTCGTGTAAGCGTGCTGCGGCGCATTGAAGACCGCGGCCGTCAGGCCCGACTCGACCAGCCGCCCGCGCTCCATCACGCCGACGCGGTGCGTGAAACGGCGCACCAGGTTGAGGTCGTGGGTGATGAACAGCAGCGCCATGCCCAGCTCGGCCTGCAATTCGTCGAGCAGGGCCAGGATCTGGGCCTGGATGGTGACGTCCAGTGCGGTGGTCGGCTCGTCGCAGATCAGCAATCGCGGCTTGCAGGCCAGTGCCATGGCGATCATCGCGCGCTGGCGCTGGCCGCCGCTGAGCTGGTGCGGATAGACGTCGATGCGTTTGTCGGGTTCGGGGATGCCGGTACGCGCGAGCAGTTCGATGGCGCGCGCACGTGCCGCGTTCGGGCGCATCGCCTCGTGCAGTTCCAGCACCTCGCCGATCTGGTTGCCCACCGTGTACAGCGGGTTCAGCGCCGTCATCGGCTCCTGGAAGATCATGCCGATGCTGCCGCCGCGGATGCCGCGCATCTCGCGTTCGCTCTTGCGCATCAGGTCCTCGCCGCCGAAGCGGATGGCGCCGGTGGTGGTGGCGGCGTCGACCAGCCGCAGCACCGACAAGGCGGTGATCGACTTGCCCGAACCCGATTCGCCGACGAGCGCGAACTTCTCGCCGGCGTCGATCGCGAACGAGACATCGTCGACCACCATGCTGGCGCCGAAGCGCACGCAGAGGTGGTCGATTTCCAGCAGGGTGCCCATGTCAGGACTTCCGGGTATCGAAGGCATCGCGCAAGGCGTCGCCGATGAAGGTCAGCAGCAGCATCGTCAGCACCAGCACCAGGAAGGTCGGCACGATGATCCACCAGGCATCGAGGTTGTCCTTGCCCAGCTTGAGCAACTCACCCAGCGAGGGCACGGTGTTGGGCACGCCCAGACCCAGGAAGTCCAGCGAGGTCAGCGCCAGGATGGCGCCGCTCATGCGGAAGGGCAGGAAGGTGATCACCGGCGTCATCGAATTCGGCAGCACATGGCGCCAGATGATCTGCGCGTTGCTCAGCCCCAGCGCGCGTGCCGCCTTCACGTATTCGAGGCCGCGGTTGCGCAGGAATTCGGCACGCACGTAGTCGCTCAGACCCATCCAGCCCCACAGGCTGAGCAGGATCAGCAGCAGCAGCAGCGAGGGCTCGAAGATCGAGGCGAAGATGATCAGCAGGTAGAGCTCGGGCACGGCGCCCCAGATCTCGACGAAGCGCTGCAGGAAGAGGTCGATCCTGCCGCCGAAGTAACCCTGCAACGCACCGGCGAAGATGCCGATCAGCGTGCCGGTGACGGTCAGCGCCAGGGCGAACCAGATGCTGACGCGAAAGCCGTAGAGCAGCCGCGCCAGCATGTCGCGGCCCTTGCTGTCGGTACCCAGCCAGTTGGCGGCGCTGGGCGGCGAAGGCGGCAGCGCCGGGTTGAAATAGTCCACCGAATTGGCCGAGTGCGGGTTCACGGTGACGAAGGCCCAGTTGCCGGGCTGGGCCAGCAGCTCGGTGACGAAAGGATCCTTCCAGTCGGTGGGCGTGGTGTAGTCGCCGCCCAGCACTGTTTCGGCGGGGTTGCTGAACATCGGCGCCAGCCACTGGCCGTCGATGCGCGCGACGATGGGGCGGTCGTTGCTCAGCAACTCGGCGCCGGTGGCCAGCACCAGCAGCACCAGGAAGAGCCACAGCGAAACCAACCCCAGCCGGTTGCGCCTGAAGCGCGCCCAGGCGCGCTGGTTGGGAGACATCGGCACCACCGCCGGCGGCGCGGCTTCGCTGAAGGTGGGGTCGAGAACGGCACTCATCGGGTCCCTGCCTTCACTTGCCCACGCTGCCGAACTGCACGCGCGGATCGACGACCATGTACAGCAGGTCGGACACCAGCTTGACGACCAGCGCGATCAGCGTGAACAGGTACAGCGAGCCCAGCACCACCGGGTAGTCGCGCCGGATCACGCTCTCGAAGGCCAGCAGGCCCAGGCCGTCGAGCGAGAACAGCGTCTCGATCAGCACCGAGCCGGCGAAGAAGGCGCCGATGAAGGCGGACGGAAAACCGGTGACGAGCGGGATCAGCGCATTGCGGAAGATGTGCTTGTAGAGCACCCGCTGCTGGCTCAGGCCCTTGGCGCGCGCCACCAGAACGTACTGCTTGCGGATCTCCTCCACGAACGTGTTCTTGGTCAGCATCGTGACCACCGCGAAGCTGCCGATCACCAGGCAGGTCAGCGGCAGCGCCAGGTGCCAGAAGTAGTCGGCCATGCGCGCCGGCCACGACAGCTCCTCCCAGTTGTCGCTGGTCAGCCCGCGCAGCGGGAACCAGTCGAAGAAGGTGCCGCCGGCAAACAGCACGATCAGCAGCACGCCGAGCACGAAGCCGGGGATGGCGTAGCCCAGCAGCACGAAGAAGGTGGTGACGGTGTCGAAGCGGCTGCCCTCGCGCACCGCCTTGGCCACGCCCAGCGGCACCGAGATCAGGTAGCTGATGAGGAAGGTCCACAGCCCGAGCGAGATCGACACCGGCAGCTTCTCCTTGATGAGCTGCCAGACCTCCTTGTTTTGCAGGAAGCTCCTTCCCAGGTCGAAGCGCGCGAAGCTGGCCAGCATCTCGACATAACGCACGTGCGCGGGTTTGTCGAAGCCGTAGAGCTTCTTCAGCTCTTCGAGCTGCGTCTTGTCGAGGTCGCGCCCGGCCTTGTAGCCGCCGGTGTCGCCGCCCTGGCCGGCACGCGCCTCGGCCATGATCTGCTCCACCGGCCCGCCGGGCACGAACTGCATGACGACGAAGGTGATGGTCAGCGCCCCCAGCAGCGTGGGCACCATGAGCAGGATGCGCTTGAGGATGTAGGCGAGCATCGGTTCAGGCCTTCTTCGGCAGCGACTTGTCCCACCAGGCCCACAGCGGCCACGGCGCCCATTCGACGAAACCGCTGATCAGCGTATCGGCGCGGAAGTACGGCGGCATCACGGCCGGCTTGCCGAACTTGTTCCAGTGCGAGAAGGGCTCGGTGGCCGAGTACAGGTCGGGCACCTGCCAGAAGCTCCACATCACGACGCGGTCGAGCGCGCGCGCCGCGTCCAGCAGCTCGGGCATCGTGTTGGCGCGGCCGATGGCCTCGATCATGGCGTCGGCGGCACGGCTCTTGACGCCGCGGTAGTTGTTGTTGCCCGGCTCATCGGCCGAACTGCTGCCGTACAGGGCCGCCAAGTCCTGTGCGCTGGGCAGCGTGAAGGGGCCTTCGACGATGGTCACCATGTCGAAGTCGTATTGCTGCAGGCGGCGCCGGTAGAGCGCGAAGTCGACCACCCGCTCCTTCAGCGTGACGCCGATCTTCTCGAGATTTCGCTTCCAGTCGTCGAGGCCGCCGTCGCGCGGCGTCATGTATTCGACTTCGAGGTGTTCGCCCTCGGCGTTGCGCAGCTTGCCGCCGGCGTCGGGCTTCCAGCCGGCTTCCACCAGCAGGTCACGCGCCCTGAGCAGGTTGCGGCGCAGGCCGTTGGGGTCGGCGTCGGTTCGCGGCGCCTCGAAGGCGGGGCCGAAGACGCGCGGCGGCAGCTCGGCGCGCAAGGGCTCGAGCAGCCGCAACTCGCCCGGCCCGGGCAGGCCACGGGCACCGAACTCCGAATTGCTGAACAGGTTGCTGGCGCGCGTGAAGGACTTGGTCTTGTTCAGCGTCTCGAAATCGTAGGTCCAGCCCAGCGCCTCGCGCACGCGGATGTCCTGGAACTTGGGCCGCCGCAAATTGAGCTGATAACTCTGCAGCTGCTGGCCGAAACCGGTCTTCAGCGCCGCCTTGACGATGCGGCCGTCGTCCCACTTCGGGCCCTTGTGCAGCCGCACCCAGGCGCGCGAGCGGTATTCCTTGAAGAGGTCGAACTCGCCGGCCTTGAAGGCCTCGCGCGCCACCGCGTCGTCCTGGTAGTTGCGATAGACGACGCGCTCGAAATTGAAGTGCCCGCGCCGCACCGGCAGCTCGCGCGCCCAGTACTGCGGGTTGAAGCGGAACTCGATGCGCCGCGGCATGTCGACCTTGTCGATCAGGTAGGGGCCGCTGGTGATCGGATACTCGGTGACGACCTGGTCGAAGGGCTTGGCCGGCTGCCCGGGGGCCCAGTCGGGCGCCTGGCCCCACTTGCGGCTGAACACCGGCATCGTGCCGGCGACGAAGGCCTGGTCGCGCGAGCGGTCGCGAAACTCGAAGCGCACCGTGCGCGCATCGACGACCACCACGCGTTCGATGCCGGCCACCGCCGTCTGGTAGGCGGGCGAGGCGCCCTTGCCCGCCAGCATGGCGTGGCTGTGGCGCACGTCCTCGGCCAGCACCGGGTCGCCATTGTTGAAGCGCGCGCGCGGGTCGATGCGGAAACTGACCGACGAGAAGTCGGGCGCCACCATCACCGCCTCGGCCAGCAGCGCATACATCGTCATCGGCTCGTCCTGCGACAGGTGGCACAGGCCCTCGACCATCCAGATCATGACCCCGGCGGGCGCATTGCCGCGCGTCGTCCAGGGGTTGTACTTGTCGAAACTGCTGCGGCGGTCGGGGTTGCGCAGTCGCATCGTGCCGCCCTTGGGTGCGGCGGGGTCGACGTAGTCGAAGTGTTCGAAGTCGGCGCCGTACCTGGGCGGGCCGTAGGCGGCGAAGGCGTGCAC
>JACZKT010000376.1 GCA_014859905.1 Rubrivivax sp. | reverse complement strand
GGGCAGCGCACTTGTGTCCCTATCCGCGGAATCCATCCGGGCGCGAACTGCATCTGATAGCTTGGAGAAAGCTATGCCCAACCTAAAGGGAACTAAAACTCACGAAAATCTGAAGGCCGCGTTTGCCGGCGAGTCGCAGGCAAACCGGCGCTACCTGTACTTCGCCAAACAGGCTGACATCGAGGGCCAGCCGGATGTCGCCGGCTTGTTTCGCGACACCGCCGACGGCGAGACCGGCCACGCGCACGGCCACCTCGAGTTTCTCGAGAACGGCTCGGGCGATCCGGCCACCGGCCTGCCCATCGGCAGCAGCCGCCAGAACCTGACGGCGGCCGTGGCCGGCGAGACGCACGAGTACACCGACATGTACCCCGGCATGGCCAAGACCGCGCGCGACGAAGGCTTCGACGAGATCGCCGACTGGTTCGAGACGCTGGCCAAGGCCGAGCGCTCGCACGCCAACCGCTATCAGAAGGCCCTCGACGCGCTCGTCGACTGACGATCGTGGCGAACCACAGGCACAACGCCCTCGTCGACTGAGGTCCCCGTCTGTGCCCGCCGGCTGACCGCGGCCGGCTGTGTTTGAACAGGGGGCCTCGTGCCCCTTGTTCGTTTCCAAATCCAACCGGCAGCCCATCATGCGCGAAGGCAATCTCGAAGCCCCGACCCGGCACCCGATAGCCTGGAAGAACCCCGACTTCTACGACGAGGGCCAGGCACTGGCCGAGATGGAGCGCGTGTTCGACATCTGCCACGGCTGCCGGCGCTGCGTGAGCCTGTGCCAGAGTTTCCCCAACCTCTTCGACCTGGTGGACGCCACCGCCGACGGCGAGGTGCACGGCGTGAACAAGGCCGACTACTGGAGCGTCGTCGACCAGTGCTACCTGTGCGACCTGTGCTTCATGACGAAGTGCCCGTACACGCCGCCGCACGAATGGAACCTGGATTTCCCGCACCTCATGCTGCGCGCCAAGGCCATCAAGTTCAGCAAGGGCGAGGTCGGCATCAGGCAGAAGTTCCTGGCCAGCACCGACACGCACGGCCAGTTCGCCGGCATCCCCATCGTCGTGGACGTCGTCAACCAGGTCAACCAGACGCGCACCATGCGCAAGCTCATGGACAGCCAGCTCCATGTCCACCCCGAGGCCTGGATGCCCGCGCTGGCGCCGCAGCGCTTCCGCTGGGGCCGGGCCATGAACAACACCGCCTTCGTCGCCGTCAACGGCCAGCGCACGCCGGGCAAGGTGGCGATCTTCTCCACCTGCTACATCAACTACAACGAGCCCGGCATCGGCGCCGACCTCGTCAAGCTGCTCGACCACAACGAGATCCCCTACGAGATCGTCGACAAGGAGCAGTGCTGCGGCATGCCGCGGCTCGAGCTGGGCGACCTGAAGTCGGTCGAGCGGGCCTGGCAGGCCAACATCCCGGTGCTGGCGCGCTACGCCAGGGAGGGCTGGGCCATCGTCACCGCGGTGCCGAGCTGCACGCTGATGTTCAAGCAGGAACTGCCCTTGATGTTCCCCGACGATGCCGACACGCAGGCGGTGAAGGAGGCCATGTTCGACCCCTTCGAATACCTCGTCGCGCGCCACAAGGACGGGCTCCTGAAGACCGACTTCAAGGCCGCACTGGGCAAGGTCAGCTATCACATCCCCTGCCACGGCCGGGTGCAGAACATCGGCAAGAAGACCGAGGAGATGTTCAAGCTCATCGGCCAGACGGTGGAGGTCAGACTCACCACCGTCGAGCGCTGCTCGGGCCACGCTGGCATCTACGGCGTGAAGACGGCCACGCACCCGGTGGCGATGAAGATCGGCAAGCCGGTGTTCAAGAGCATGGCCAAGGACGAACCCGACTACATCGGCAGTGACTGCCCGATGGCCGGCCACCACATCGCGCAGGGCATGGCGCAGGCGGGCACGCCGGCCAAGGCGTTGCAGCATCCGATCAGCCTGGTGCGCATCGCGTACGGCCTGGCCTGAACACGCGCAGAACTTGAAGCAAGAAAGGAGCTCCGGCTCATGACCATCACCCGCAACAGCCTGCTGACGCTGGAGGGCTACGCGAAAATCCGCCAGAGCAGCAAGATGGAGGCCATCGCCCACCGCCGCCTGCGCAGCGTGCGCCTGGGCGAACACGTCACGCTGCAGTTCGAGGACGAGCACACGATCAAGCGCCAGATCCAGGAGATGCTGCACATCGAGAAGATCTTCGACGAGCAGGGCATCCAGGGCGAGATCGAAGCCTACGCGCCGCTGGTGCCCGACGGCAGCAACTGGAAGGCGACGATGCTCATCGAGTACCCTGACCAGCACGAGCGCAAGCGCGAGCTGTCACGCCTGATCGGCATCGAGGACCGCATGTTCGTCGAGGTCGAGGGCCACGCCCGCGTCTATGCGATTGCCGACGAGGACCTCGAGCGCGAGAACGACGAAAAGACCTCGGCGGTGCACTTCGTGCGCTTCGAGTTCAACGATGCGCAACGCGAGGCGATCCGCGCCGGCGCCGCGGTCAAGCTGGGCTGTGACCACAGCAACTACCCGGCGCACGTGGCGATTGCGGCCGAGACGCTGGCCAGCCTGGCGGGCGACCTGAACGCCTGAGCGCCGGACGCGGCGGGCGCGCGGGCGACAATGCCCGCACGATCGGGACACGCGCATGAACAACGACTTCGGCCTCATCGGCCTGGCGGTGATGGGCCAGAACCTGGTGCTCAACGTCGAGAGCCGCGGCTACACGGTGAGCGTGTTCAACCGCAGCGCCGAGGTCACCGCCCGCTTCGTTGCCGCGCACCCGGGCAAGCGGCTGCTCGGTGCGGAGACCTTGGCGGAGTTCGTGGCCAGCCTGGCGCGCCCGCGCAAGGTGATGCTGATGGTCAAGGCCGGCGCGGCGGTGGACGAGGTCATCGAGCAACTGCTGCCGCTGCTGGAGGCCGGCGACATCGTCATCGATGGCGGCAACAGCCTGTACACCGACACCGAACGGCGCGACGCGCGGCTGTCGGCACTGGGCCTGCGCTTCGTCGGCGCCGGCGTCTCGGGCGGCGAGGAGGGCGCGCGCAAGGGCCCGGCCATCATGCCCGGCGGGCCGGCGTCGACCTGGCAGGTGCTGCAGCCGATCTTCGAGAGCATCGCCGCGCGGGTCGACGGCCAGCCCTGCGTCATCCACATCGGCCCTGGAGGCGCAGGGCACTACGTGAAGATGGTGCACAACGGCATCGAGTACGGCGACATGCAGCTGATCTGCGAGGCCTATGCCTTGCTGCAGGCTGCCGGGCTGTCCAGCGACGAGATGGCCGATGTCTTCGGGCGTTGGAACGAAGGTGAACTGCAGAGCTACCTGATCGAGATCACCGCCGCGGCGCTGCGCCAGCGCGACCCCGAAACCGGCCAGCCGGTGGTCGAGCTGATCCTCGACAAGGCCGGGCAGAAGGGCACCGGCCAGTGGACGCTGATCAACGCCGCCGAGAACGCCGTCGTCGTCAGCACCATCAACGCCGCGGTCGAGGCGCGTGTGCTGTCGTCGATGAAGGCCGCGCGCGTGGCGGCCAGTGCGGTGCTGCACGGGCCGGCCGGCGCCATCGACACCGACCGCGCGGCGCTGGTGGCGCGGGTGCACGATGCGCTGTACGCATCCAAGGTCATCAGCTACGCGCAGGGCCTGGACCTCATGCGCACGATGAGCCGGAAGAAGGGCTGGGCGCTGGACCTCGCCGGCATTGCCGGCATCTGGCGCGGCGGCTGCATCATCCGCGCGCGTTTCCTGGCGCGCATCAGCGAGGCCTGGCGCGCCGACCCGGAGCTGCCCCACCTGATGCTGGCGCCGTACTTCGTCGACCTGCTCAACCGCAGCCAGCAGGCCTGGCGCGAGACGGTGGCGCTGGCCGTGAGCCACGGCATCGCGGTGCCGGCGATGAGCGCGTCACTGGCCTACTACGACAGCTACCGCGGCGCGCGACTGCCGGCCAACCTGCTGCAGGCGCAGCGCGACTTCTTCGGCGCCCACACCTACGAACGCGTCGACCGGCCGGCCGGGCAGTGGTTCCACACCGCCTGGCCCGAGGTCATCGATTGAGCGTTCGGCAGGCCGCCGTCGTCATGGCGGCGGCACGGGGGCCGGGCGCAGCAGCCGCAGGCCCAGCGCGTCGGCGCTGACGATCGCCAGCGCCGACCAGATGAGGACGAAGCCGACGAGGCGCCGGCTGTCGAAGGGTTCGTGGAACACCCACACCCCCAGCAGCAGGGTGATCGTCGGCGCCACGTACTGCACCAGGCCCAGCGTCGCCAGCTTCAGCCGCCGCGCGCCGGCGGCGAACAGCAGCAGCGGCACGGCGGTGAGCGGGCCGCTGAGCAGTACCCATCCGGTGAGTGCGGCGTCGCCCTGCACCAGCACCCCGTGGCGGGCAAAGGTCCACCACACGAGCGCCGGCAGCGCGATCGGCGCCAGCAGCAGGGTTTCTACAGCGAAGCCCTCGATCGCACCCAGCGACGCCGTCTTGCGCAACAGGCCATAGAGCCCGAAGCTGCATGCCAGCACGAGCGCGATCCAGGGCAGGCGGCCGGCGGCCAGCGTCAGCCAGACGACACCCGCGGCCGCCAGCGCCACCGCCAGCCACTGCACGCGCCGCAGTCGTTCGTGCAGCACCAGCACACCCAGCAGCACGTTGATCAGCGGGTTGATGAAATAACCCAGGCTGGCCTCGATGACATGGCCGTTCTGCACGGCCCACACGTAGACCAGCCAGTTGCCCGCCAGCAGCAGCGCGCTGAGCGCAAACAGCCCCAGCCGGCGCGGCTGCTTGGCCAGCACCGGCAGCCAAGCCCAGCGCCGCAGCACCGCCAGCAGGCCCAGCACGAAGACCAGCGACCACACCGAACGCTGCAGCACCACTTCGACCGGCGACACGCTGGCGATCATCAGCAGGTACAGCGGATAAAGCCCCCAGGTGACGAAGGCGAGGGCGGCGTAGAGCAGACCGGTGTTCATGGGCGCTGCATTGTCGCCGGCCGGCTTGTGCGAGCGCAGCGGCCGCTGCGGGTTAGCCACCGTGACCGGCAGCCGGCGGCGGCGGATCATGCGCGCCATGCCTCGCATCGTGTTCACGCCGCAGCTGCGGCGCTTCACGGCCACACCCGAGGTCGACAGCCCGGCGACGACGCTGCGCGCCGCACTCGACGACGCCTTCGGGGTCAACCCGGCGCTGCGCGGCTACGTGCTCGACGACCAGGGCCACCTGCGCGCCAACGTCGTCGTCTTCGTCGACGGCCGCCGCTGCACCGACCGCACGGGGCTGGCCGATGTGCTGGCGCCCGGCAGCACGGTGCACGTGCTGCAGGCTCTGTCCGGAGGATGAGAACATGAGTCACCGCGCCTGGGTCGC
Source organism: Rubrivivax sp. (assembly GCA_014859905.1). Classification (GTDB taxonomy): domain Bacteria; phylum Pseudomonadota; class Gammaproteobacteria; order Burkholderiales; family Burkholderiaceae_C; genus Rubrivivax. The sequence continues at coordinate 428 of JACZKT010000376.1, read as the reverse complement.
CACCCGCAAGGGCCTGTTCGAACTGCAACGCCGCGCCGATGGCTGGTCCATCCAGCGCGTCAGCTTCCTGGGCGAACCGGTGACGATGCTGCTGCCGCCGCACAGTGGCGGGCGCATGCTGGCGGCGCTGAACCTGGGCCACTTCGGCGTCAAGGTCCATGCTTCCGACGATGCCGGCGCGAGCTGGCACGAAGTGGCCGCGCCGGCCTACCCCGAGCAGCCCAAGGAGTCCGCCGGCGTGCCGTGGAAGCTGATGCAGGTCTGGTCGCTGGAAGCGGCCCGCGGCATCGTCTGGGCCGGCACCATCCCGGGCGGGCTGTTCCGCTCCGCCGACTTCGGCGCCAGCTGGCAGCTCGTCGACGCCCTGTGGCAACGCCCCGAACGCGCCGACTGGTTCGGCGGCGGTTACGACGCGCCCGGCATCCACT
>JACZKT010000375.1 GCA_014859905.1 Rubrivivax sp. | reverse complement strand
GCGCTGGCCCCCAGCGGGTGGCCCAGCGCGATGGCGCCGCCGTTGGGGTTGACGCGCGCATCGCCGTCGGCCAGGCCGAGCTCGCGCAGCACCGCCAGGCCCTGCGCCGCAAAGGCTTCGTTGAGCTCGATGACGTCCATCTGCGCCAGGCTCAGCCCGGTCAGCTCGAGCACCATGCGCGTGGCCGGCGCGGGGCCGATGCCCATGATGCGCGGTGCCACGCCCGCGGTGGCCATGCCCACGACACGCGCCCGCGGCGTCAGGCCGTGGCGCGCGGCCGCCTTCTCGCTGGCCAGCAGCAGCGCGCAGGCGCCGTCGTTGACGCCGCTGGCATTGCCCGCCGTCACGCTGCCGTCGGGGCGCACGATGCCCTTGAGCTTGGCCAGCGCCTCCAGGCTGGTTTCGCGCGGGTGCTCGTCGCGGCTGACGACGACCGCTTCGCCCTTCTTCTGCGCCAGCGTCACCGGCGTGATCTCGGCGTCGAAGAAGCCGGACTGCTGCGCCGCCACCGCCTTGAGCTGGCTGGCCAGCGCCATGCGGTCCTGCGCTGCGCGGTCGATGCCGTATTCGGCGGCCAGGTTCTCGGCCGTCTCGGGCATCGAATCGATGCCGTACTTCTCCTTCATCAGCCGGTTGACGAAGCGCCAGCCGATGGTCGTGTCGTACACGGCGGCGGCGCGGCTGAAGGCGCCTTCGGCCTTGGGCATCACGAAGGGCGCGCGCGACATGCTCTCCACACCTCCGGCGATCATCAGCTCGGCCTCGCCGGCCTTGATGGCGCGCGCCGCCGTGCCCACCGCGTCGAGCCCGGATCCGCACAGGCGGTTGATGGTGGCGCCGGGCACGCCTTGCGGCAGCCCGGCCAGCAGCAGGCTCATGCGCGCGACGTTGCGGTTGTCCTCGCCGGCCTGGTTGGCGCAGCCGAAGAGCACGTCGGTGACCGCCGCCCAGTCGACCTTGGCGTTGCGCGCGATGAGCGCCTTCAGCGGGATCGCGCCGAGGTCGTCGGTGCGTACCATCGAGAGCGCGCCGCCGTAGCGGCCGAAGGGGGTGCGGATGGCGTCACAGATGTAGGCGTGGTTCATGGTGTGTGGCTCAGCGGAAGGCGCCTCTGGTTCGAGGCGGAATGACGGGCGTGCGCGTGCGCACGATCACAGCCTAGCATCCCCGGCGGCCACCGGCGCTCCAGACGACGCTCATCCGTCGAACGCAGACCTGTACGACACGACCATCACGGCCGGTGCCAACCCGAGTTTCTTGGTCCGCCGGGCGCACTGGCGATCATCAAACGTTGCCACGCTTGCGCAAGACTTGTAGCTCGCGTGGTGCAGCGCGTCAGCGAAATCGGTGCCCGCTTCGCAGCTGGCGAGCGCTTGCTCGACTGCATCACGGTCTTCGATGGTGATGTGTGTCTGGTCAAGGAGGTGCCGCAGGACGGATGCCACCTCGGCTCGGGCGAAGCTGTAGTAGCCGCGCATGACCCACTCGAGTTCCAGGGCCACCGACCGCACTGCGCGGGGACGATGATCTCCTTGTCGCCAGGGCAGCCTGGCCAGTGTCTCGGCCTTCGCCACGTCCAACAGCTTGACGTGGATGGCGCCGGGCACGTGGCCCAGGTCGTACTTCTTGTCCTTGGGGATGCGCACGTCGATGACGACGAAGTCCTTCTTGCCGCCCTCGATGCGCAGTGCCACCTCTTGGGCCAACACCTCGTCGAAGTCCTTGTCCTCCAGACCGCTCATACAGGCATGGACGAACTTCTGCAGCGTGGCCTGCTCGGCCGGCGTGGCCTTGGGCAGGGCGGTTTGCGCCCAGGCCGGGTTGCACAACAGGGCGGCCAGGGCTGCGCGGACAGCGAAACGGTGGAATGGGCGGGACACTTGGACCTCCGAAAACGAACCTTGCGCTGACAAGATCGATACCGGATGGTGCATTTGCCCGCAGGCGCCTGCTTGCGCTTGGCCAAGCAGCCCGCGCAGCGCGCCTGGGTGCCGCGTCAGCGCCAGTGCAGCACGGTGTCGGCCGCCGCCACGCCGTCGAGCACGGCTGCAAAGGGCTCGCCGCAGGTCTGCACGGTGACAAGGGCACCTCGCTCCTGCAGTGCCTGCACCAGCGGCGGCAGGTCGGCTGGCCAGTCGACGCCGTCGATCAGGATGAGCAGCTTGCGGCTTGCCGGCATGTTCATAGCGCGTAGACCACTTCGGACTGCAGCAGGGCGTCTGCCAGGCGTGCGGGGACTGCGGCCGGATCGGTGATGACATCCACCGGCACGTCGATGAAGTCGAGCAGCTCGCGCTGCTCGGCCACCGCAGGGTCGTCCGGCAGTTCGCCGATGGCCGCCACGCGCACGCCCTCGTGCAGCAGGGTCAGGCCGGCGGCCACGCGCAGGGCTTCGGCCGGGTTGTTCTTGGCGATGACGAGGATGCGCTTCATGGTTCAGAGCGTGATGACGCGGTCGCATTGTTTGGCCAGCTCGGCGTTCTGGAACTGGCTGCGCAGCTTGACGTCGGGCGGCGGCTCGCCGTTGCCGTACAGCTGCCAGGCGTGCTCGCAGGCGTCCAGCCGCAGCGTGCCTGCGCGCACCATGGCCATCACGCCGGCGTCGGCGAGCAGGCGCACGCCGGCGTGGGTGAGAAAGCAGCGCACCGGCCAGCCCCGCGCCACGGCCGCCGCGGCCAGGCCCAGCAGTTGCGGGCCCGCGGCGTCGTGGGTGGCGACCAAGCCGAGGTTCATCACGGCAGCCAGCGTCAGTGCTTGCGGATGGTCCAGCGCAGTGTCTTGCCCGCGTCGCGGACCTGCTCGACGATCTCGTTGCCATCGTTGGCGCACATGGCGCTGATCGACTCGCCCGAGGACGGGTTGTCGAACAACAGCTTCAGGGTGTCGCCGGGCTTGAGCTTTTCCAGCGCCTTCTTGGTGTACAGCTGCGGGTGCGGGCAGGCGTAGCCCTGCACGTCGAGCTGGTAGTTGCCTTCGGCGAGCTTCTCGAACTTCGCGGCCATGGCCGACTCCTTCTTCCAGGTTGGCGCCGCGGCGGGCGCATGAGCAGGTGTGTGCTGGGGGGCGGCGTCAGAACTCCAGTGGCGTTTCCTTGGCCATCTTGCGTTCGATCCACCAGTTGAAGAACTTCACGCCGACCCAGCCACCGGCGGTCATGCCCGCGGCGAAGATCCATCCCGAGGGGTCGCCATTGGTCACGGTGGCAAAGAAGGCGCCGATGTTGCAGCCCATGCCGATGCGCGCGCCGATGCCCATCATGATGCCGCCGCAGATGGCCCACACGGCCACTTCCAGGCTGGGGAACTTGAGCTTGAACTCGTGGTTCAGCAAGGCCATCACGGCCGAGCCGCCGATCACCGCCAGCGACAGCCACAGCACCGGGTTGACCCAGGGGGCGGGCAGGCCGTTGTCCAGGCCGAAGAAGATGTTGTCGCGCAGGTTCATGCCCAACTGCTCGAGCACCCAGCCGGCGCCTTGCGCTTCCTGCGTGGTGACGTAGAAGTAGCCGGGGTCGAACACGGTGTCCTGCAGGCTCAGGCCCGAGGTGTGACCCAGGTCCTGCAGCAGTTCCCCCGCGTTGCTGATGCCGAACTTCTTCTGCAGCAGCTGGGTGACCCAGATCTGCAGCCCCGCTGCGATGCCCAGCACCAGCCCGGCGATGGCCGTGCGGCGCGACGCGGTGACCATGCGCCACCAGCCGGCCAGGTGCACGCCCAGGCCGGTGGCGCCGTCCTTGCGCTGCTTGAGGTAACCCTTGCGGTACCAGCGGTGGTAGATGAGCGCCAGGATGGCCAGCGCCGGCAGGATGGAGGTGATGAGCGCATTGCCGATGAAGGCTGCCGCGGCCGGGCTGCTGAAACCCAGTGCATCGCCCACGCGCACGGTCTTCAGGTCCCAGATGTAGCCGGCCAGGAACTGGTCATACCAGCCGCTGGTGACCGTCAGTTGCTCGGGCATGTCCTTGGCTTCGGCCGACGCCGTCCAGGCCGCCGGCACCAGCGCGTCCAGCGGGCCGCCGGCGTCGACGAACAGCGCCTGCGAGAAGCTCAGCGCGGCCACCACCAGCAGCGCTGCGACGCTGCCTTCGCCGGCCTTGTACAGCGAGCCCGAGGCGCAGCCGCCGGTGAACACCATGCCGAAGCCGAAGATCGCGCCGCCCACCACCGAGTACAGCCCGATCGGCGACGGATGGAAGCTGCTGGTGCCGGTGAGGCTCACGGCCGCCGTGACCAGGCTGAACAGCACCACGGCGATCATGATGCCCACGGCCATGCGCGGCACGCCCACGGCGAACAGGTCGCGGATGGCCGAAGCCATGCAGAAGCGCCCGTACTGCAGCGACATGCCGTAGACCAGCCCGAACGCGATGTAGGCCGAGAAGTAGAGGTAGCGCGGGTCGATGGCGTAGGTCCCGGCACAAACCACCAGGAAGAAGCCCAGCACCGACGCTGCGCCAAGCACATGGCCGCGTCCGCTGTTCGTGCCGGCATGGGCCGAGGCCGTGATCTCCATCGTCTTCGTCTCCAGTCGTTGTCGTGGTTTGCCGTGCGCGGCCGGTGCTCAGAGTGGCGGCGGAGGTTTCCGCTTGCGCGCGTAGATGCGCCAGTGGTCGCCGTGGTGCACCGTGGCCAGGTACTCGCAGCCGTGCCCTTCGAGCATGAAGGGGATGGTCTCCACCGAGCTCAGGTTGTCGGAAATGATCTCCAGCACCTGTCCGGGTGCGGCTGCATCGAGCATTCGTTTGGTGACCAGGTTGGTCCGCAGGCAGGTGTCGCCGGTGAAGTCGGCGTGCAGGTCCGCTTCGGGCACGGGCTTGCTGGCTGCTGCGGTGGTGGAAACGGCACGGCCACGACCCGTTTCGGCCGGCGACAACCACCGGCCGGCGGGATCGATCAGTCTGAGGCGGGGCATCGTGCGGCTTCCAGTCACGACCGTCCGTGAGCAAGTGGCGTGCCGCCATCCGGTCGCCGCCATCGCACGCCGTGCCCGGGTGAGCTCGACGCCGCATTCACGCCTGGACGCCATGCATTTTGAGAACCCCGAGCCCCCGGGCGATGAAATGTGCAATCCGCGACCGCTGGCCCGACCCTCCGCCCACGGGGGTGGATTGTGACCTTGCCGGTCGGCATGCAACCTGCTTTGCAGTGCCCGACGGGCGGCCGTCCGTGGGGTATGGGCCATTCGAACAGAGGTGACAACCATGATGCGGAGACAAGACAAGAGCGCCGGCAACGGCTTCGGCGGCTGGCAGCTTTGGGCTGCGGTGGCCTTCAGCACATTGCTGGGGGCCTGCGGCGGTGGCTCGGACGGCGAAGACCGTTCGGGCGGCAGCGTCAAGACCATCACCGCACGCACGCCGGCCGAGATCGCGCAGGCCTCGGCCGACAACTACGAGGACAACGTCAACGGCATGATCACCGCAGCGCGGCTGAAGTCCTGGCTGAGCGACTGGCCGGCCAACCGGCCGCCCGGCGTCACCGGCAAGCTGATCGTCTTCCAGGTCACGGCCGGCCCGGCCGGGGCGGAGTACGTCAAGCCCAACAACCTGAACACCTTCACCTACCTGGCGCCTTCTTCGGAGTGGATCCAGACGCGGTCCAACGGTGTCATCCTCACGCCGAGCATGGTGCCCGACGGCGCGACCATGGACGCGCTGCTCAAGAAGTACAACGTCGACCCGCACAACGACATGCTCGTCTGCGCCATGGGCACCGGCAGCACGGGCAACGCCATGGCGCAGGGGCGTTGCTGGTATGCGCTGCGTTATTGGGGTGTGGCGGCCAGGAACCTGGCGGTGCTCAACGGTGGCAACCAGTGGATCAACGGCAACGGGCTGGACGCCGGCGACTTCACGGCCACGGCCAGCAGCGCGCCCAACACCGGCCTGATCAGCGTGAAGAGCCTGCTCGACGACAACACCTCGCTGCAGGCCACCGTCGAGGATCTGCTCAACGTGCTGCCGGCCAGTGACCACAACGTGGTCAACGACGGCGTCATGATCTGGGACGCGCGCAGTGCCGGCCAGTTCAGCGCTGGTGAGCGCCTGGAGCCGGGTGAGGGCAGCTTCACCGCCTGCGGTGGCACGATCTGCCCGCCGCCGACCGGTTACGACTACATGCGCACCTTCCAGAACAACGGCTCGCGCCAGGGTCACCCGCGCGGCACGCTGCAACTGCAGTTCACGCGCATGCTGGACGCGACCAAGGGCTTCGCCTACAAGCCCAAGGCCGAGATCGCGGCCTACATGGGCGGCGCGGCCGACGCGGCAGGTTATGCACTCATCGACGCCAGCTACCAGCCGGTGGGCGCCGGCGCGGGCTACCAGCCGGGGGACACCGTCTACGCCTACTGCGAAACCACCTTCCGCGCCATGATCACCGGCGTCGCCAGTGCCGTGGTCATGGGCTACCCGACGCGCTTCTACGATGGCGCGATGGTCGAGTGGCATTCGCTGTCGCACCTGCCCGACGCCACCGGCACGCCCATCCTGCCGGCCGACTCGCAGTGGCGCACCGACGTGAAGTCCTTCTTCCGCCAGGCCACGTCTGCGGCCAGCGTGGCCACGCGAACCATCATCAACCCCTACGCCACGCACGCCAACCAGATCATCCTGGAAGGCCAGAGCTACAAACAAGGCAGCAGCGGCGGCTCCGGCGGTGGCGCTACGCCCAACCCCGGCAACCCCTGCGGCGGCTGATCGGCTTCAGTCCAGGGGCGCCTGCGTGCTTGCAGGCGCCCTTGTCGTGTCCACCACAGTGCAAGCC
>JACZKT010000374.1 GCA_014859905.1 Rubrivivax sp. | reverse complement strand
GAGCAGGGCAGGGCCGCTTGCGGGCCTAGACGATGCGCTCCACCGACACCGGGTGCGCCGGTGTACCGGTGGCTTCGAACGCATCCAGGTTGGCCAGCGTGACGCCGGCGATGGCGGCCAGCGCGTCTTCGGTGAAGAAGGCCTGGTGGCCGGTGACGACGACGTTGGGCATCGTCAGCAGGCGTGCGAAGACATCGTCGTGGATGACCTCGGCCGAAAGGTCGCGGAAGAAGAGGTCGCCTTCCTCTTCGTAGACGTCCAGGCCCAGGCTGCCCAGCGTGCCCGACTTCAGGGCGTCGATCGCCGCGCGGGCGTCGAGCACGGCGCCGCGGCTGGTGTTGATGAGCATGGCGCCGTGTTTCATGGCCGCCAGCGCAGCGGCGTCGATGAGGTGGCGCGTCTGCGGCGTCAGCGGGCAGTGCAGGCTGACGATGTCGCTGGCCGCCAGCAGTTCGGGCAGCGGCACGTAGCGCGCGCCCAGCGCCTCGCAGGCCGGGTTGGGGCGCGGGTCGAAGGCCAGCAGCCGGCAGCCGAAGCCGGCCATGATGCGGCAGAAGCACTCGCCGATCCTGCCGGTGCCGACCACGCCCACGGTGCGGCCGTGGAGGTCGAAGCCCAGCAGTCCGTCGAGCGCGAAGTTGCCTTCGCGCACCCGCGCATGGGCGCGGTGGATCTTGCGGTTGAGTGTCAGCACCAGCGCCGCCGTGTACTCGGCCACGGCGTGCGGCGAGTACTCGGGCACGCGGCCGACGGCGATGCCGAGCTCGGCCGCCGCGGCGAGGTCGACATGGTTGAAGCCGGCGCAGCGCAGCACCAGCAGGCGTACGCCCAGGCGCTGCAGGCCGCCCAGCACTTCGGCGTCGAGGTGGTCGTTGACGAAGGCGCAGACCGCGTCGGCGCCTCCTGCCGTGGCCACCGTGCTGGCGTCGAGCCGCGCTTCGAGGTAGACGAAGGTGTGGCGCCGCTGCGTGTTCGCGCGCTCGATGGCGTCGCGGTCGTAGGGGCGGGTGCTGTAGACGGCGACGCGCATGGTGTGATCCCCGAACGTTGAAAGTGAAGGGTGGCCGCGGCTTCAGCCGGTGTTGCGCAGCCCGGCCGCGATGCCGTTGATCGACAGGTGGATGCCGCGCTGCAGCCGCTCCACGCTTTCCGGCCCGGGGCTGCCGGCACGCTGTCGGTAGCGGCGCAGCAGTTCCACCTGCAGGTGGTTGAGCGGGTCCAGGTAGGGGAAGCGGTGGGCGATCGAGCGTGCCAGCGCCGGGTTGGACTGCAGCCGGTCGTCCTGCTCGGTGATCAGCGCCAGCGCGTCGTGCGCGCGCTGCCATTCGGCGCGCAGGGCGCCGAAGATGCGCCGCGCCGCCGCCTTGTCCTCCACCAGTTCGACATAACGCGCGGCGATGCGCAGGTCGCTCTTGGCCAGCACCATGTCCAGGTTGGACAGCAGCGTGCGGAAGAACGGCCACTGCTTGTGCATGCGTTGCAGCAGCTCGACGCGTGCGGCGCGCTGACCGGGGCCGGCGGCGGCCAGGTAGGCCTCGATGGCGGTGCCGAAGCCGCACCAGCCGGGCAGCGCCATGCGGCACTGGCCCCAGGAGAAGCTCCAGGGGATGGCGCGCAGGTCTTCGATGGCACGGCGGGTCCGGCCTTCCTTGGGGCGGATGGCCGGGCGCGAGCCGATGTTCAGCTCGGCGATCTCGCGGATCGGCGTGGCGGCGAAGAAGTAGTCGGTGAAGCCCGGCGTCTCGTAGACGATCTTGCGGTAGGCCTGCATGCTGGCGGCGCTGATTTCGGCGGCGGCGTCCAGGAAGGCCCGCGGAGCCGACTTCGTCGGGTGCAGCAGCGTGGCCTCCAGCGTCGCGGCGACCAGTGTTTCCAGGTTGCGGCGGCCGATCTCCGGGTGCGCGTACTTCGACGCGATGACCTCGCCCTGCTCGGTGAGGCGGATCTGCCCGTTCACGGTGCCCGGTGGCTGCGCCAGGATGGCCTGGTAGCTGGGCCCGCCGCCGCGCCCGACCGTGCCGCCACGGCCATGGAACAGGCGCAGCGTGATCGCCTGGCCGTGGCCGCCTGCAGGCCCGCTGCCCGGTTCGCGCGCCAGGCCGTTGAACAGCGCTACCAGCGCGGTCTCGGCGCGGTAGAGCTCCCAGTTGCTGGTGAAGAAGCCGCCGTCCTTGTTGCTGTCGCTGTAGCCCAGCATCACGTCCTGTTCGGCGCCGCTGTTGACGACCAGCGCCTGGATGCCGGGCAGGGCATAGAACTCGCGCATGATGGGCTCGCTGCGGCGCAGGTCGGCGATGGTCTCGAACAGCGGCACCGTGATCAGCGCGGCGCGGGCCCCGCCGCCGCCCGCCGCTGCCTCGCCCAGCGTGCCGATGAGCAGGCCGGTCTCCTTCTGCAGCAGCAGCACCTCGAGCAGGTCGCTCACCTCTTCGGTGTGCGAAATGATGTAGTGGCGAATGGCCTCGCGGCCGTAGTCGGCGAGCGCCTGGCGCGCCGCTTCGAAGATCTCCAGCTCGCTGCGCGCCAGCGCCGAGTACTCGGCGCCATGCACACGCAGCGGCCGTGCGTCGTTCAGCAGCGCCAGCAGGCGTGCGCGGCGCACCGGCTCGGGCAGCGCGGCGTAGTCGGGCTCCAGGCGCGCCACGCGCAGCAGTTCGGCGACCACGGCCTCGTGCTTGTCGGAGCTCTGCCGCAGGTCCAGCGTGGCGAGGTGGAAGCCGAAGACCTGCACCGCGCGCATCAGCGGCGCCAGCCGCGGGCCGACCAGAGCCTGCGCGTGCTGGGCCTTCAGCGAACGCTCGATGACCTGCAGGTCGCGCAGGAAGGCGCCGGCGTCTGGGTAGGGGTCCTGTGGTGCGACCGCATGGCGCAGTGCCTCGGTGCCGGTCAGGCGCTGCAGCGTCGCCGCCAGCCGCGCGTAGCTGCCGATCAGCGCGCGGCGGTAGGGTTCGTCGGCACGATGCACGTTGCGGTCGGGCGAGGCCGCGGCCAGCGCTGCCATCTCGGGCGACACCGGCGCCAGCGTGCCCGACATCGACAGCTCGGCGCCGAGTTCGTGCACCTCGGTCAGGTAGAAGCGCAACGCCACCTCGGCCTGCCGCGCCAGCGCGTGGCGCAGCGTGGCGGCGCTGACGTTGGGGTTGCCGTCGCGGTCGCCGCCGATCCAGTGGCCCATGCGCAGGAAGGGCGCCACCGGGTGGCCCGGCAGCGCGCGTTCGAGGTCGCGGTACAGGCGCGGGATCTCGCGCAGGAAGGTCGCCGGGTAGTAGGACAGCGCGTTCTCGATCTCGTCGGCCACGGTGAGCGTGGCGGTGCGCAGCATGCGCGTCTGCCACAGCTGCGTGACGCGGGCGCGGATCAGCGCCTCGTTGTCGGCGCGGCGCTCGGGCGTGGCGAGCTCGTCGCGCTCGCCCACCAGCGCCGCGATGGCGCGTTCGGCGTCGAGGATGCTCTTGCGCTGCACCTCGGTGGGGTGGGCGGTGAGTACC
>JACZKT010000044.1 GCA_014859905.1 Rubrivivax sp. | reverse complement strand
CCGATGCACCGTGGCCCTTGCAGGCCGTGGCGCGGCAGCTGCGCGGCATCGTGCGCCGACTGCCGGTCGGCCCACCCTCGTTCGTGGCGGCGCGCCTGCTCGACCACCTGCTCTGGCCGCGCCTGGACGCCTCGCAGCGCTCGCTGCTGAAGCAGCGCTGCATCGAGCTCGAAACGGTCGAGACCGGACTGCGCGTGCGCCTGGTGCTCGGCGAGCGCGGCTTCGAGGTGGCGCGCGCGGGTGTCGCGCCGGTGGTCGTGATCCGTGCCCACACCGCTGCACTGCTCCGGCTGGCGCGCGGCGAGGACGATGCCGACCGCCTGTTCTTCGAACGGCAGCTCGTCATGGAGGGCGACACCGAGTTCGCCTTGCTGCTGAAGAACACGCTCGACGCCATCGGCCCCTTGTGGGCCGGCAGCCGGCCCTGAAGCGGCGGCGGGGCAGTACACGCCGCGGCAAGCGCCGCGCCCGTCAACCCCGGTAGGCCGCCAGGCGCTTGCCGTCGAGGATGCGGATGTCGCGTTTGTCGACCTCGATCAGTCCGGCTGACTCGAGTTCACGCAGGACACGCGAGAAGTACTCGGGCGTGAGCGACAGGCGCGAGGCCACGGTCGCCTTGCTGACCGGCAGCGAAACGGTTCGTGCGTCGGCGGCGTGGCTATCGTCGAGGTCCTGGTCGCGCAACAGGTAGCCGACGACACGCTGCACCCCGCTCTGCAAGGCGTAGGCCTGCACGTCGTGCACCAGGCCGTGCAGGCGGCGTGACAGGCCGGCGAGCATGCGCAGCGCGAAGCGGTTGTCGTGTTCCAGTTCGTCCAGCACGGCCTGGCGGTGCACCGTGAGCAACAGCGTATCGGCCAGCACCTGGGCATTCACGAGGTAGGGTTTGCCCAGGAACATCAGCGCCTCGGCAAAGCTCACCCCCGGGCTGACCAGCTCGATCACCTTCTCCTGCCCGGACGGCGAGATCACGAACAGCTTCACCTGCCCGACCACGACGACGTGGAACGAGTCGCAGGCCTCGCCCATGCGGAACACCATCTCGCCGCGTTCGAAACGCCGCAACTGGCAGCCCTTGGCCAGACGCTCCAGTTCCGGGCTGCCGATGTCCGAGAAAAGCGGCAGCACCGACAGGAAGCGGGGGATGTCGAAGCTGCGGGTATCGAGCACGGTGTGACCTTAGAGTGGAAATGGTAGCAGTTGACCGCCGTCGCCGGTCAGCGGGTCATCACCCCTACCCGGCCTGGGGCCCCACGGCCGTGGCCGGCGCGGCCGTTCACGGCGCCCGCTTCGCCGCGCGCTCGACCATGCCCAGCATGGTCGCCACCGTGATCGAACCGAAGGTCGCCTGCGCAATCTGGTCGATCTCCGCCAGCACCTGGCCGAGTGCGCGGTCCACCGGTGTGTCACCCTCCGGCGCTGCCGGTGCCGCTGCACCCTGGTTCTCGAACAGCCGGATGACGTCGAGCAGGGTCAGCCGGCGTGGATTGGCGGCGAAGCGGTAGCCGCCGCCGACGCCGCGCACCGAATCGACGATGCCGGCGCGCGCCAATTCCGAAAGCACCTTGGCCAGATGGTGCAGCGACTCGCCGTACTTGGCTGCGACCTCGGCCGCCGGCACCTGTTCGCCCGGCCGGGCGGCGAACTCGAGCACGCTGTACAGCGCCAGCCTGGTGTTTTTCTGCAGCTTCATCGCGTCACTCTCAGGCGCCCGGGCCGATGGCCAGTTCGAGCGGGATCAGTCGACCCGCCGTCATGCCCTGGCTGCGGAAGAAGGACAGGATCAGCGGGTTGTCGCTGGCCAGCAGCGTGCGCAGCACGCGCACGCCCACGCGTTCGAAGCGCTCGCGCATCGCCGCCAGCAGCCGTGTCCCCACCCCCTGCTGGCGTGCGCGCGGATCGACGTCGATGGCAAACACCCAGCCGCAGGGCGGCGAACCGAACTCCCAGTCACGCACTTCGCCGATCATGAAACCGACCACGCGGCCGCCGTGCACCGCCACCAGGAAGTGCCGCAGCCCCTGCCCGCCGATGCCGTAGCGGCGGTAGACGCGCTGCCAGTAGTCGGCCTTGTGCAGGCCGGTCACGGTGGCGTCGAGCGCGATCACCTCGGGCAGGTCGGACTGCCGCACCGGGCGCACCTGCAGCTCCTGTTCGACCTCCAGGGGCTGGTCCGCGCCCCCTGGCCGGCGTGCGGCGCCACGGCGCGCCGGCGGCAATTTCGAAGCCACGGCAACTCCACAAAACCTGACACAGGTCAAGTTAATATCGGCATTCCAGTACCAGAATGAATTTGAGTGATGCATTCTAAGACCGTGCCGGCGAGCGCCGAGCACGACCACGGCAGACCGCGCCGCGACGCCATCGCGGCGCGACCCGCACCACCCTAGGAGACGCCCATGACCATCTCGAGCCACGCCCGCCAATGGGCCCACGCCGCCCTCCTGACCCTGGCCGCCGCAACAGCGCCGGCCCTGGCGCAGGAGCCGATCCGCATCGGCAGCTTCCTGTCGGTGACCGGGCCGGCATCCTTCCTCGGCGACCCCGAACTGAAGACGCTGGAGCTCTACGTCGAACGCATCAATGCTGCCGGCGGCGTGCTCGGGCGCAAGCTTCAACTCATCGCCTACGACGACGCCGGCGACGCCGAGAAGGCGCGCACCTTCGCCAAGCGGCTGCTCGAGCAGGACAAGGTCGACCTCATCGTCGGCGGCTCGACCACGGGCGCCACGATGGCCGCGGTGCCGCTGGTCGAGCAGGCCGGCGTGCCCTTCATCTCGCTGGCCGGCGCGGTGGTGATCGTCGAGCCGGTGAAGAAGTGGGTCTTCAAGACGCCACACACCGACCGCATGGCCTGCGACAAGATCTTCGTCGACATGAAGGCCCGCGGCGCGACCAAGGCGGCGCTGATCTCCGGCAGCGGCGGTTTCGACAAGTCGATGCGCGCCGAGTGCCTGAAAGTGGCACCCAACCATGGCGTGGAGATCGTCGCCGACGAGACCTACGGCGCCACCGACACCGACATGACGGCGCAACTGACCAAGATCCGCGGCAGCAGCGCCCAGGCGGTGCTGAACGCGGGCTTCGGCCAGGGCCCGGCGATCGTCACGCGCAACTACCGACAGGTGGGCCTGACGCTGCCGCTGTACCAGTCGCACGGTGTCGCCTCCAAGGACTACATCAAGCTCTCGGGCGAGGCGGCCAACGGCGTGCGCCTGCCCGCAGCGGCCCTGCTGGTGGCCGACCTGCTGGCCGCCGGCGACGCGCAAAAGCCGGTGGCCACCGGCTACCGTGACGCCTACGAGGCGCGCTACAAGAGCGATGTCTCCACCTTCGGCGGCCACGCCTACGACGGGCTGATGCTGGCGGTGGGCGCGATCAAGGCCGCCGGATCCACCGACAAGGCCAAGGTGCGCGACGCGCTCGAGGCCACGCGCGGCTACGTCGGCACGGGCGGCGTCGTCAACATGTCGGCCAGCGACCACATGGGGTTGGACCTGAGCGCCTTCCGCATGCTCGAGGTGAAGAACGGCACCTGGTCGCTGGTGAAGTGACCGCCGCACGCCCGCGCCGGAGCATGCCATGGGCGACCAATGGATGCAGTTCGTCGCCGCCGGGCTGACCTCCGGCGCGATCTACGCGCTCGTCGCCCTGGGTTTTTCCATCGTCTACAACGCCAGCCACGCGATCAATTTCGCGCAGGGTGAGTTCGTGATGATCGGCGGCATGGCCGCGGTGTCGCTGGTCGCCACCGGGCTGCCGCTGCTGGTCGCGGTGCCGCTGGCGGTGGCGGTGGCCGGCGTGGTGGGCCTGCTGGTCGAGAAGCTCGCCATCGAGCCGGCGCAAAGAACGGGCCGGGCCGATGTCGTGACGCTGATCATCATCACCATCGGTGTGGCGCTGTTCCTGCGCGGGCTGGCACAGGTGCTGTGGGACAAGCGCGTGCACCCGCTGCCGGCGTTTTCCGGCACCGACCCGATCGCGCTGTTCGGTGCCACGGTGATGCCGCAGAGCCTGTGGGTGCTGGCCGGCACGGCGCTGGCGGTGGTGGCACTCGGCTGGTTCTTCAGCCGCACGCTGTACGGCAAGGCCATGCGCGCCACCGCCGTCAACCCGCTGGCGGCACAGCTGATGGGCATCTCGACGCGCGGCGTGATGCTCGTGAGCTTCGCGCTGGCGGCCATGCTCGGCGCGCTCGGCGGCGTGCTGACGGCGCCGATCACCTTCACCTCCTACGACGTCGGCGTGATGCTGGGCCTGAAGGGTTTCGCCGCGGCGATGCTCGGCGGCCTGGGCAGCTTCGGCGGCGCGGTCGCCGGCGGCCTGATGCTGGGCCTGCTCGAGAGTCTGGGTGCGGGCTTCCTGTCCTCGGCCTACAAGGATGCGATCGCCTTCGTCGTCATCCTGGGGGTGCTGTTCTTCATGCCGGGAGGGCTGGTCGGTGCTCGCCGCAGCGATCGTGTCTGAGCGCACCGCACCCGCGCACGCCAGCTGGGCGCGCCGGCTGGCCTCGCCGCGCATGGGCGGCCTGGGCGTGCTGGCGCTGGTGCTCGCGGCGCTGCCATTGGCCTTCCCGAACAACTACTACTTCGAGGTTGCGATCCTGGTGGCGCTGAACGCCATCGTCTGCGTGGGCCTGAACCTGCTCATCGGCTACGCGGGGCAGATCAGCCTCGGCCACGCCGGCTTCTATGCGCTCGGCGGCTACGGCAGCGCGATCCTCGCCGCGCGCTGGGACTGGCCGGTCTGGGTCTCGATGCCGGTGGCGGTGGCCGCGGTCGGCGTGCTGGCGTGGCTGGTCGGCCGGCCGACGCTGCGACTGAAGGGCCACTACCTGGCGATGGCCACGCTCGGCCTGGGCGTCATCGTCTCCATCGTGCTGTCCAACGAGGACAAACTGACCGGCGGCCCCGACGGCATGGCCGTGCCGCCGCTGGTGCTGTTCGGGCGTGCGGTGCAGGGCGAGCCGCTGTGGTACGCGATCGTCGGCATCGGGCTGTGGCTCACGGTGTGGTTCGCGCTCAACCTCATCGACTCGCCGATCGGCCGCGCGCTGCGCGCGCTGCACGGCTCGGAGGTCGCTGCCGAGACGGTGGGCATCGACTCCGCGCGCTGGAAGCTGCGCGTGTTCCTACAGTCGGCGCTGATCGCCGCCACCGCGGGCGCGCTGACCGCGCACTATGCCGGCTTCATCACGCCGGCCAAGGCCTCGTTCCTGCACTCGGTGGAACTGGTGATCATGGTCGTGTTCGGCGGCATGGCCTCGATCTGGGGCGCGGTCGTCGGCGCCGCGGTGCTGACGCTGCTGCCGCAGTTCCTGACCGTGCTGAAGGACTACGAGATGATGACCTTCGGCGCCATCCTGATCGCGACCATGGTGTTCTTCCCGCGCGGCATCGTGCCGACGCTGCAACGTCTGTTTTCGCGAGGCCGGCGATGAGTCTGCTGGCCGTCGAGCATCTGAGCAAGGGCTTCGGCGGCCTGCGCGCCATCGACGACCTGTCGTTCGAGGTGCAGCCCGGCACGGTGCACGCCATCATCGGCCCCAACGGCGCCGGCAAGACGACGCTGCTGAACCTGATGACGGGCATCTACGTGCCCGACAGCGGCCGCATCCGCCTGGCCGGGCAGGACCTCACCGGCCAGCCGACCCACCGCTGGGCCGCCGCCGGCCTGGGCCGCACGTTCCAGAACCTGCAGGTGTTCTTCAACATGAGCGCGCTCGAGAACGTGATGACCGGGCGCCACCTGCACGAGAGCACCGCGCTGGTGCCTGCCATCTTCCGCCTGCCGATGCTGCGCCGTGCCGAGGCGCTGAACCGCGCGCAGGCCGAGGCGCTGATGCACCGCGTCGGCCTCGACGCCTGGGTCGACGCGGCGGCCGACGCCATGCCCTACGGCGCGCTCAAGCGGCTGGAGATTGCGCGCGCACTGGCCACCGAGCCCAGGCTGCTGCTGCTCGACGAGCCGGCCGCCGGGCTCAATCAGACCGAAGCGCGCGAGATCGACGCCCTGATCCGCGAACTGGCCAAAGGCGGCATGACGGTGGTGCTGGTCGAGCACAACATGCGCCTGGTGATGGAGGTGTCGGACAGTGTGCTCGTGCTCGAGCGTGGCGCCCGCCTGGCCGAGGGCACGCCGGCCGAGGTGGCGCATGACCCGCGCGTGATCGAGGCCTATCTCGGCGCCGAGACAGCCTCCGACAAGCCCCCCGATGCTGCCGCCGAGGTGACCCATGCTTGAAGTCGTCGGCCTGGCCAGCCACTACGGGCGCATCCCGGCGCTGGCCGACATCGCGCTGCGTGTCGAGACCGGCGAGCTGGTGGCCATCGTCGGCGCCAACGGCGCCGGCAAGACGACGCTGCTGCGCTCGCTGTCGGGCGTGCAGCCCGCCACCGCCAGCACGCTGAGCTTCGAGGGCGCCGACATCCGCTCCGAGCGGCCGCGCCGACGCGTGCGGCGCGGCATCGTGCAGGTGCCCGAGGGGCGCCAGGTGTTCGGCCCGCTCAGCGTCGAGGACAACCTGTTGCTCGGCACCTTCGCGCGCGGCTCACCGGCCACGCTCGACACCGTGTGGGCAATGTTTCCGGTGCTGCACGACAAGCGCAACCAGGCCGCCGGCAACCTGTCGGGTGGCCAGCAGCAGATGCTGGCGATCGGCCGCGCGCTCATGACCGACCCGCGGCTGTTGCTGCTCGACGAGCCGAGCATGGGCCTGGCACCGCTGCTGGTGGCCGAGATCTTCGGCCACATCGCGGCTCTGAAGTCGCGCGGCACGACGATCCTGCTCGTCGACCAGAACGCGCGCGCCGCGCTGGCGATCGCCGACCGCGGCTACGTGATGGAGACCGGCCGCATCGTTGCCCAGGGCCGCGCGGCCGACCTGCTGCGCGACCCCCAGGTGCAGCAGGCCTATCTCGGACATTGACCCCTGAGAGGTTGAGAGGCAATCCCATGCACCCGCGTAAGCCCCCAGAACAGCCGCAATCAAGGCGCAAAGCGCAGCCGGGGTGGGGCCATGACCACAGAGGGTCATGGCCTTCGCAGGCGG
>JACZKT010000373.1 GCA_014859905.1 Rubrivivax sp. | reverse complement strand
CCCGCCCACCACGACGACGACGGCGCCCCGGAAGCCCTCGCTCAACGCCTGCAGGGCGCTGCGGCGGGGCGTTCCTTGCTGCTCAACGTTCTCCGTCATGGTGCTACTGGTGCTTGAGCGCGCCATCGGCGCCATGCGGCGCACCGTGCGCGAAGGCATTGCCGAATGGCCGGTGGGTGGCGGTGGCAAGGAAGTCCAGGTCCAGCGTCATGCCGATGCCCGGCGTCTCGGGAATCCTGAGGTAGCCCGCCTCGAGTGTGTTGACGTGCCTGACCACATCCTTCCAGGGCGAGCGGGCCTCGCGCACATAACCCTGCACGTCCCAGTTGACCGTGCAGGCCGCCATCTGGATGTGGCACGCGGTGACCACCGGGCTGGTGAAGTTGTGCGGCACGATGCGCTGGTGGCGCGACTCGGCGATGGCCGTGATCTTGCGCATCTGTGAAAAGCCGCCCACGGCCCCGATGTCGGGGCGCAGGATCGCCACGCCCTGGCTGTCGGAGTACTCGCGGAACTCCCAGATCGAGGTATTGCGTTCCGCCAGCGCCACCGGCCCGTGCATGCGCTCGGCCACCCAGCGGTTGGCGTCCACCCCGAATGGCAGGATCGGGTCTTCCAGAAAGTACAGCGACTGGTCGCGCAGCAGGGCCGAGAACTCGATGGCGTCGTCCGGCAACAGGTTGCGGTGGATCTCCACCGCCAGGTCGACGTCCCAGCCGATGGCGTTGCGCACGGCACGCACGGTGTCCACGGTCCTTCGCAGCAGGCGCGCACGCGTGAACTGGGCCCAGCCGCCCACGAAGGGCTTGATCTTGATCGCCGTGAAGCCCTCGGCAGCCGCCTGCAGCGCACCTTGGATGATCGTTTCCTCGGTGCTCGCCTCGATCAGCAGGATGGCGCGCACGCGGTCGCGAACGCGGCCCCCCAGCAGTTCCCAGACCGGCACGCCAAGCGCCTTGCCCTTGATGTCCCAGAGCGCCTGGTCGATGGCGCTGAGCGCACCCATCGACGCCATGTCGCGGATGCAGTGGTGCTTCAGCGCGCGCTGGAACAGGTACTCCGCGCGCATCGGATCCTCACCGATCAAGGACGGCGTCAGCTCGCGCACGATCTGCTGTGCGGCCAGCGGACTGACGAAGTAGGTGGACTCGCCAAAGCCGGTGATCCCGGTATCGGTGGTCACCGCGACGAAGAGCCAATGGCCTTCGACGTAGGTCTTGATCGACTCGATCTTCTGGTGCATTCCACTGGCCTTTCAGCCCGGCGTGTCCTTGCTGGACAGGCATGCAGGCCGCGCTGAGGTGGCGAATCGTATACCAACATGACTTCAAGGTCATGTATCCGGCGACTTCCAAGCAGGCCCGGAGCTGCGCCGCCTCCCGACTTGCCGGCCTAGCCCGGGCTCGCCGGCACAGGCGCCGTGATGAGCGGCGTCAAGGGATACGCCGAGCACTTGAAGACCGCCGCAATTTGTCGGAAGGGCGCCCACGCAGGGACGTTGGGAGCTTCACGAGTGCTTCACCGGTACGTCGACAGGTGGCCCAGTTCAGCGCGCGCGCCCACACTGCCAAGCACGCGTGCGTTCGGACCAGACCGGCAGCAGGTGGCGGCCATGGGTGGGGCCGCGACGGTCTTCCTTGGCGGCACGGCAGTCGCTCAAACCGGCTCATCGACAACTTGACGTCGAGATAGGCAATGCCGGCTTTGCGGCTGGCAATTCACGGGACTTGACCGACAGCTGTGGGTCGAGATGTTGAGCTCGCCGCTTCGAAGACCGGCCGTTCAGCCTCTGTCGGAATGAGGGGCAGCTGTCCTGCTTGACCGCGAGTTGACGGTCTCGGCCAGGAGCTACCGGCCGTGACCGGCCGGTCATCCGCCCAACTCTCCCGTTTCTCTCTCTATCGCCCTGCTGGCCGTTTCCGCCTTCGTCCGTGGAACCGCTGCTGCCAACGAAGATCTGAACGCCGAACTCGATGGAGACTGAGCGGGCTGCTACGGCGGGTCGAGCCGTGGCTTTGACGGGGGTCAAGGCTGTGACCGCGAGCGCCGCCTATCTTGATTGGTGGACTACCTAATGGTCCTCCTGTGCTGCCCTTTACCCGAGATCAATTTCTGGCGGTCTTCGCCGACTACAACCTCGCGGTCTGGCCCGCACAGATCGTCGTCTACCTGCTTGGAGCAGGCATCGTGCTCGCGTTGCTGCGGCCGTCGCGTCGCAGTGACGGCCTCGTCGGTGCGGGGCTGGCGCTGATGTGGATCTGGACCGGTCTGGCTTACCACGCGAGCTTCTTCGCGGCGATCAACCAGGCCGCGATGGGTTTTGCCGCGCTGTTCGTCGTGCAGGGCCTGCTGCTTGCGCACGCCGCGCTGGTTCGCGCTGATTTTCCAGCGGCAGCGCGTCGGGGCCCGGCGGCGTGGTTCGGGTGGGCCCTCATCGCTTATGCGGCGGGGGTCTACGCACTGATCGGCCTGGCCGGTCATGGTTATCCTGCGGTGCCGATTTTCGGCATCACACCATGCCCCGTCACGCTGTTCACTTTCGGCGTGCTGCTGGTGGCCCACGGGCCGATACCCAGGCGGCTGCTGGTGACTCCGCTGCTCTGGTCGCTGATCGGCGGCAGCGCCGCTTTCCTGCTCGGCGTGCCGCAGGACTGGCCGCTGCTGATCGGCGGCCTGCTCGTGACGCCCTGGCTGTGGCGGCGTCCTTCGGCGCCGAACCGGCCGTCCTACGCCTGACCGAACCGCTGCGCGTCGCGGCCGGCCGGAACAGCGCTTAGTGCCGGTGCCCGTGATGGGCATCCGGCACGTGCGCGTGGCTGTGCCGCAGCGGTTCGTGGCGATGGCGGTGGCTGTGCGAGCCCGCGGGCATCGGCTCGTGTGCATGCGCGTGGTGGCCGTCGTCGTGCCGGTGCCCGTGTTCGTGCTCGAGCGCCTCGTGTTCGTGCACGTGACCGTGCGACTCGGCCAAGTGCAGCAGCACGCCGGCGAGCATCAGCAGGCTGCCCAGCGCCATCAGGCCGCTGGCTGAACGGTCACCCAGCGCCAGTGCCACCGCGGCGCCGATGAAAGGCGCAAAGGCGAACACCGAACCGGTGCGGGCGGCGCCGAAGGCACGCTGTGCCAGCAGGTAGAAACGCAGGCTCAGCCCGTACCCCGAGGCGCCGACCGTGAGCAAGGCCAGGGTGGCCGCGGGCGACGGCAGCGGCTCGCCGAAGATGACCGCCAGCGTAGCCGTGGCCGCGGTGCCCAGTGCCGCCTTGGCGAGCACCGCCTGGCTCGGG
>JACZKT010000372.1 GCA_014859905.1 Rubrivivax sp. | reverse complement strand
GGGTCCCTCACTGGGGCCCTTCGTGCTTCTGGACTCCGATTTACCGTGGCCACGCGCGGGCGGCGAAAACCGCTCCCTCGCCGTCGAATAGAAGCGGATTTACATCGTCGCTAACACCGTCGGTCGCGGCTGGCGACTTCCCGCCATTGCGGCAATCCCGCCTGCCGCGCCAGGGCCGGGCGCAACTCGCTTGCCGGGCGCGAGCAGCTCATCACTTCGCAAGCCTTGCAGGCAGCGTCAGCAACTGAGCCGATCAGCCGACAGTTTCCCAATCGGCAACGTTGAGTTCGCGGCCGACGGGTCGGCGCGAGTCGTGGCCGGCGTACCCTGAGGGGAGCACATCTCAGTTCACCGGGGCCCTGCATGAACAAACCGCAAGCCAGCGCAGACCGCGTGCCAGAGGCGGATGCCATCGCCGCGGGACTCGAGGATTGGCGTACCCGGCTCTACGACAGCGAAACTCGAAAATCGCCTCCGACGAGGCCTTTCGTCAACGACGTCGGCATAGCGATCCGCCCGCTGTACACGCCGCTCGACGTGGCAGAGCGCGGCCGCGGCTACATCGAAGACATCGGGTTCCCGGGGCAGTTCCCCTTCACGCGCGGGGACCGCCCGGGCATGTACCGCACCGAGCCCTTCGTCATCTCGGCCTATTCGGGATTCGGCGATGCGCAGGCCTCGAACGAACGCTTTCGCACGCTGCTGGACTGGGGGGGCCGAGCAGCTGCTGGTGGCACTGGACCTGCCCACGCAATGCGGCTACGACTCCGATCACGAGATGTCGGTCCGGCACGGTGCGCAAGCATCTGCTGCTGGCCGCCGAGAACAAGATCGCGCGCGGGGACTCGCTGCGCTCGCGCCTCTACATCCCCGAGTTGTTCGCGGTCGATCAGCGCGACGCGATCAACTCCAGGCGATTGGCGCAGTGGTCGAAAGCCATCGCGGCGCCGGGCAAGCCGCAGCACCTGATGCTGCTCATCGCCGAGGTAAAGGAGGTCGTGCCGGCGCGCTATGGCTTCAAGGCCGTGGTGAAGCATGTGCCCGACCAGGCCTTGGCGCTGGACGAGCAGCTCTATCGACGGCTGGGCCGGCGCTTCGAGTCGGAGCTGGCGCTATGGGGCGCCGCCGATGACATCCACATGGTGATGATCGCGACCTTCAGTGTCGCGGCAGCGGGCATTCCCAAGATCTTGGAGCTGTCGCCGATGCTGGTGATACGACAGTGGCTGCCGGTCGAAGACGGATTCGAGAAGCAGCTCGTTGATCGGCTCGTGGCTGATGGGCGGTCCTTCGTGAAGGGGCTTCGCTACAACCTGGGTGCGGAGAGCGCGCTGGCCAGTGCAACGCTCACCGACTGCGAGGATTCGGCGCCGTTGCTCTTCGTCGTGCACGCGGGCATCGAGGACAGCGGGCGGTGTCTTCAGGCGGGCGATCCTTCGATGCCGGTGTGGCTGTGGCATCCCTTGAGCGAAGCAGTGCCACCGCTGCCGCCGCGGCAGCAACATTCCACACGAGCGACTGACCCTGAAGTCGAGTGCCGATGAGCGATTCCTTCCTCGCCGTACCGCTGAAGTGGTATCAATCCTCGGACGTTTCTTTGATTCGCCCGAGGATTCATAACATGTCGGCCTCTGACACCTCCACACAGCGCACCCACGCGCTGTAGCTGCTCAAGCGGCGGGGGATGACGCGACGCGCAGAGTTCAGTGAGGCTGGGATCACCGCCACCACGGTGAGCCGCATGGAGCGGGCCGGCGAGGTCGTGCGCCTTGCCCGAGCGCTCTACCAACTGCCCGATGCCGCACTCGATCCCCAGCAATCGCCGGCAGAGGCCGCTCGGCTTGTGCCCAAGGGCGTCATCTGCCTCGCCTCTGCCCTCGAGTTCCACGGCCTCACCGACCAGATGCCGCCGAAGGTCTGGATCGCCATCGGGCGCAAGGACTGGCGCCCCCGGTTCAGCTATCCGCCGATCCGCGTCGCCCGGTTCTCTGACGAGCTTCTGCGCCGCGATGTCGAACGCAAGAAGATCGCCGGCACGCCCGTGCCCGTGTTCGGTGTTGCCAAGACGGTGGCCGACCTGTTCCGCTACCGTCGAACGGTGGGCGATGCGCTTGCCATCGAGGGCCTGCGCCAGGCGCTGCGGCAGCGCAAGGCCACGCCTGCGGAGATCGCGCGCGAGGCTGAAGCCGCGGTGCTGCCCAGCCCCGGGGTGGTGTGCTGTCGCTCCATGGGTTACGGCGCCGGAGGGTGAAGCTTCTGGCCCTCCGTGTTGTGCGTCGCCATCGAGCCGGTCTCGGTTTCGGGGCGATCAGCTTCCAGCACAACTGGCCACGGGTCCTCGGGGACGGGACCACTTGCGCGGAGCCCGCTCTTTCGTACATTTTTCGTACCCCCAAGAAAAAAGCACCGAGCGTCTCCGCTAAGTGCTTGATTCTTCTACCGAATCTGGTAGGCGCGATTGGACTCGAACCAACGACCCCCACCATGTCAAGGTGGTGCACCACGTCGCTAACGTGTTGATTCATCAGGACAAAAGGACTACAGCCCTTCACTTGTGACCTCCCCAGTGACCTTCACATCAAGGAATGGTCACCATGGGAACAGTTATCGACAGAAACGGCGCCTTCATGGCAAGGGTCCGGCGCGAAGGCGTCAAGGCCATCACCAAGACCTTTAGCACCAAGACGGCGGCAAAGGCGTGGATCAGGACGGTTGAGCACCAGATAGCCAAGGGCGAGTGGCAGGACGCGCGGGCCGTGGTGCCCACGCTGGCCGAAGCGCTGAAGGACTACAGGGCAACGGCCGGGGCGAAGCTCAAGGGCGCTGCCACCTACAGCTTTTGGTATGACGAGCTAGCAGCGTCAAGCCTGGGCAAGCTGCAGGTTTCGGCCATCACATCCAAGGACATTGCCCTGTGGCGCGATGCGCAGGAACAAACGGGCCTGCAGCCCGGCACCGTGGTTCGCAAGATGGGCTTGCTGTCTGGGTTGCTGTCGTGGTGCTGGCGGGAACGGGGCCACATCACAGGCAACCCGATGCGCGGGGTCAGCAAGCCCAGGGTTAACGATGCCCGGGACCGCACGCTGAGCGATGCCGAACTGTCGGCCCTGCAAGCGGCAGCACGCACGGGCAAGGCGCCATGGCTTGCGGATGTGCTGGTGGTGCTGGTGCGCAGTGCCATGCGCAGGGGCGAGCTGTGGGGCTTGACGGCGGCAGACATTGACTTTGAGCAGTCGACATGCCACCTGTCGGACACGAAGAACGGCAGCGCGCGTGACGTGCCCCTTGACCCCCAGGCGCGCGAAGCACTGCAGCGACTCGTGCAAGCGGCCCAGGCCCGCGCCCAGGCCCAGGGCCGTGGCCGTGGCAGGGGTCCTGTGGTGAAGTCTGATGCGACCATGGCACCGTCTGCCGCCACGGGTGCCGAAAACCTGCGCCTAGTACCCGTGGGCGACCCTGCCGCCGTGTCTCTCGCCTTCCGGCGCACTGTGGCGCGTGCTCGGCGTGACTACGTGGCAGGCTGTGTGGCGCGGGGCGACAAGTCAGACCCCGCCTTTCTCGCTGACCTGCACTTGCACGACTGCAGGCACCAGGCCATCACAACATGGGCCACGGCGGGCAACATGTCACTTCCGGAGCTGCTTGCCATATCCGGCCATAAGACCCCGCGCATGCTGGTGCGCTATGTTTCGCTCAAGGCATCGGACCTGGCAAGCAAGATGGCCGGCATTGCAGCGGTGCAGGCTGCACAGCAAGCCAAGAACCAAGGAGTCGCAGCATGAGGTTCGATCAAGCTCAGGGGCGCCACACGCTGGCCGAAGTGGCCCTGTGGGAACTCGACCGGCTTGATGATCTGGACCGGGGCGATGCCCTGGACTACACCCCGGACGAAGCACGCGCCGCCGTGGCAGCGTGGGTGTGGTTGCTGGGTGCGGGCACCAGCGGTGCGACCTTCGACGCGGCGCGGGAAGAGGTCCTGCAGGATGGGCTGGTGTTCACTGCCATGCATCGCCCTGTGGCTGAGTTCCTGCGCTTGTGGCGCGGGTTCGCCTGGGAAGACTTCGGCAGGGCTGATGACGGGTGGGCCTGGGAGGTGCTGGACCGTGCCCGCGAGCTTGCCCGGGGTGTGGGGCCGGCGCTGGCCCAACAGGTGAGCGTGGCGCGTGCGGTGGCGCGTTTGACGGCCGGGTGACGGGGTCAGCGCGATGACGCAAGGGGGCGCTTCGGCGCCCTTTGTCGTTGTCCCCCGACAGTCACTGGCCCCCGGGGGTTCTACAAAACCAAATTAGCCGGCTGAGCGGGTGCGGGGCCACGAAGATTGAAATTAGCGGGGGGGGATCACGTGCCACACGGCACTAATGGGTTGCGAACTTCGTTGGACCTCGTTAGAATGAATCTATACGCCCCGATATGACGCGACAGGGGCAGGTGATAGACCGGTGCAGGGCAACTCAGGACTTTGAATCCTTGTGCACGGTCGGTGTAGCCTAGCGGCGGCGCAACCGCACGGAACTATGAACAGAAGGGTGTTCGCCGCGCAACGCGGCAGTAACGCCCGCCGGCAGCCCGGTAATGGCGGTGCCAACCTCTCACGAAATGGAGGCGAGTCCTTCAATTCTTTTGGGAGGACTCGATGCACTCGATTGTCTTACTGCCGCTTGAACAGGTCGAACTGCGCACGTCACTGTGCAAGTCTTCGATCTATGCCCTGACTGCGCAGGGCCGCTTTCCCGCCCCCGTTCGCCTCGCGCCGCGCCGTGTCGCATGGCGCTCCGACGAGGTCGAATCGTGGATTGAGTCGTGCCCACCCGCCAGAGAACCAGCCTATGACAGTGGGCAAAAGGGGGCCGCATGAGTGCGCCCGCTTCTCACGCCCGCGCCCATCACGCGGGCGAACTCGGCACAGGGCCGCCCGGACTTGGAAGACAGAAGCCGGACAGGGTTCGCACCCCTGCCCGGCCCGGATCGTTCAACTTCCAAGTAACCAATGGGCCTGACACCCACCTAGCTAATTCTAGCGGGGTCAGCGCTGGAGTTCTACCCATGACCCCCATTCCTGAACTGAGTCTCGAAGCGAAGGCAGCACAACAAGCGCTTCTGCTCGCAGCTCTAAGAAATAGCAATATCTCAACGATTGAGGCGCGCGAAGTGCTTTCGATACTTCATCCCGCCGGACGTGTAATGGAGTTGCGGAAGGCAGGATGGCCAATTATTACGCTCATTCGCACGGTCTATGACGCTCAGGGCTTTCCTCATCGTTCCGGCGTTTACCACCTCAACCTGAATGAGGTGGATGAATGACTACATCCGAAATGAACGGCGAGATTGAAGATGTACTGGCTTTGCTCGCATATGCCGAGGTTCTCAACGGGCCCCAGGCTGCGGGACTGGTGGCCGAACTGCTGTGCTACGTCCTGGAATCTGCGCCAAGCGCAACAACGCGGGTTGTTGTCGCGGCGATGCTTGACGCCACTGCAGAGCTGATGAAGCGGGAGGGCTTGCTATGACGGGCCGCCTCACTCTCTTCAAATCGCCTGACCTGCTGTGCAAGCAATGGGAGCTTGATGCAGCGGGTGTTCCCATCAAGACGGCCGCGGCGCAGCTTTGGCGTGGCGACTACCGCGTGCAAGAGTTCAGCAGCGCCGCCGACCTCGCCGCCATCTTGAACGACGTGACGACACGGCAGGCTGTTTCTGCCTCGCTCCCGCTTGACGGCAGCGTGACCGGGGTCATTACGACCGCAGCGAATGAAGGGCGCGATGGGGCCAAAAGCCGTAGCAAGCGCAACTTCGGCTTGCAGCCTGGGCCCGGCCTGCTCTTCATTGACCACGACGCCCCGTCCGCTGAAGGCGGCATGACCCGTGAAGACCTATGGGCGAAGCTGTGCGAGTTCATCCCTGCACTGCGGCAGTGTGGCGTGGTGTGGCGTCCCTCGGGCAGCTCGCACATCTTCCACATCTTCCACGGTGAGAAGGATCTGACATCGCTGCGCGGCCAACACCTCTTTGTCTTGCTGCAGGACGCCAGCGATGGACCTCGGGTCCTGAAGTATCTGGAAGCTCGCTCGTGGCTTGATGGCCTGGGCACCGTCAAGGTGAGTGCGGCAGGGTCCCTTTTGTTGCGTTGCCCGATTGATACGGCGGTCAGGGACCCGGCGCGCTTGATCTTCTCTGGCGGCGCTGAGTGCGCGCCGCCACTTGAACAACGGCGGGGCCCGCCGATCGTCCTGAGTGAAGGCGGGTTCTTGGACTCGCGGCGCGACGTGCCCGAGCTGACCGCTGAGCAGCAGGGGCGCTATCAGGCGCTGGTCGAAAGCGCGAAGACCGCTGCCATGGTCGAAGCCCTGCCGAAGCGCGCAGAGCATCGGAGCAAGGTGATTGCCAAGCGCTTGCCCGAGTTGATGAAGCAAGGCGCGACCGCAGGGGAAGCGGAAGCGCGCATAGGGCAGATGGTTGATGCCATGTACAGCGGCCTATTGCTGGCCGATGCAGAGCTGACCCTCGTGCATGACAACGGCCAGCACGAGGTTGTGACCGTGGATCAGGTGCTGAGCCAGCGCGACCGGTACCACGAAACCAAGGTGCTTGACCCGTTGAACCCCGGTCATCGCGGCGGCGCCGCTGACGGCATGTTGTTTCTGCGTGGCACCAGTCCAATCGTTTATTCGTTCGACGACGGCGGGCAGGTGTACAGGCTTCGTGCGGCACGTCGGCGCGTGGTGGTGCAGAAGGGCAGCCGAAGTGAGGTTGTGACAGCTCTCGCGGATGTGGTGGCCGACTTGGACCGGGCCTTCATCACTGACGCGGGCATGGTGCTGGTTCAGGACGGCCGGCGCATCGCCCTCAGTCCTGAACGACTGATGAACTTGGTCGGATTGGAGGTGCAGCTCGTGACCATCGGCGCGAAGGGTGCAGAGCTGCCCACGGATTTGCCCATGGAGACGGCAAAGCTCGTGCTGACTGAGCTTGTGACGCGGGGGGCACGCCATGCAGCCTAGATTCCTTGCTGGCCTGGTTGACCTTCCCTATGTGACCCCGGCCGGGCGTGTTGTGACACGGCCGGGGTGGGACCCCGAAACACAACTGTATCTGGCCCTGCCCATTGACTCGGCGCCCGAGGTGCCCGAGGTGCCGACCCGTGATCAGGTACAGGCAGCGGTGGTGACAATGATGCGCCCGTGGCGTGCCTACGGGTTCGCCGACGAGCACGGGGCAGCGGCCATGGTGGCAGCGGTGATTGCGGCCGTCGTGCGCCCCGTGATGGATCTGTGCCCGGCTTTCGCGTTTGACGCGGCAAATTTTGGCGCCGGCAAGACCAAAGCGGCTATGGCACTAGGCGCGCTGATCGAAGGGCAGACCCCGTCAGTGACCGCCTATGCTGCCTCAAGCAATGACGACGAACTGCGCAAGCGCATGGTGTCTGATGCGCTGGCAGGTGCTCGTTTTAGTTGCCTAGACAACGTGTCCGGGTACCTGAACAGCTCGGCACTCGCCGCAGTGCTGACCACGGGGCGCCTGAGTGACAGGCGCTTGGGTGTCATGGAGGGCGTGACGGCGCGCGCGGGCTCGTTGATGACCTTGACCGGAGCGAATTTGAGCTTCTCGGCAGAGCTTCAACGCCGCATTGCACACATCCGTTTGGACGGGGGAGACAGGCCCACGCATCGATCATTTGACTTCGACCCAATACACGAGGCGCTGGCACTGCGTCGTGAGGTTGCTGTGGCAGTCTGTACGGTCTTGCGGGCTTACTTCGTGGCCGGGGCGCCGGACACGGTCGGCGGCGAGGACAAGATCGTGGGCGGCGACGTGGGCGGGTTCCGCGACTTCAATAGGCTCTGCAGGCAAGCTGTGCTCTGGCTGTCCAGTGAGCGGCTGGCCGGTGGTCTGCCCTGGGAAATGGGTGACCCTTCCGCATCACAGCTATCGGACCCCATCGCCCTTGACCCGGCAACGGCCGCGACGCACGCTCTGCTGCAGGCCCTGCTGGACGTGTCGGACGGCGGCGACTTCGCGGCGCATGAGGTTGTGCGCTGGTGCGAACTGGGCCAGACCAACAGCACGAGCGAGCATGGCAGGGTGCGCGATGCGGTGCGCGACGTGGCGAACGGCAAGGACAGGCCCACGGCCCAGACCGTGGGCATGGTGCTGGCGCACAGGCGTGAGCGTGTGGCAGGTGGTTTGAAGTTGCTCTCTCGCAGCGGTGGCGGGCCTGTCCGGTCCTGGCGCGTGGTCCGGGTCTAGTCATGAGGATTCGGCGCCCCAGGCGTAAAGGACCTCAACGACTAGATGGGCTCTTCTTACTGCTTCTAGGGACGTTTCTTTCTTCCCTGAGACCTCTGAAACTAGTACCTGTAGCCCTTCTGGTCCTTTCAAACTATCAATACAACAGTTGTCATATATAGAATGTATCGGAAGGAACAGACATGAGCCTCCACCCAGCAGCACCACAACGATCTGTCGCGCCGGCTGAGCGCGACCCCACCTGCCAAGACTCGGCAGCGGCCTTCGTGCTTGAGCTGGCGCTGGCCGATCCGTCCCTGAGCCCCGCCCAGGCCCTGGACATGCAGCGAAAGCGGGTGCAGGCCCTGCGCGACCCGACCTCGCCGCAAGCCCTTGATGTGCTGGCCCGTCAACTGCCCGTGCTCGAAGCCCTGTGGCAGAACTTTTCGGTGCAGAGCCTGCGTGCCCGCACTGCCGCTGACCGGGCGGCACTGCTGCGGGTTGCCCTTCACGCCCAGGGTGCCCACTCACGAACCTTCGCCCTGCTGCACGCACTCTCCGGCCCAGGGGAAGGCCGGGGCCGCGTGTGCTTGGACATGGACGAGGCTTGAGGCGATGAAGCCGGACAAGGCCCAGGCCCACGGCCACGGCAAGGCCCACGCCCAGGCCGGCAAACGCGACGCGCGGCAGGGTCTGCAGACCCCGCGCAGTGACAGCGCTTCGGGCGCCCTCCCGGCAACACCTGCCACGCTTGCCTATCTGGCGGCGCTGCATAACCTTTTGGACTGGGCGCCAGCAGGGTTGGTGCCCAGGCGCCAAAGCATCAAGTTCGGAAAGCTGAAACGTTGACCAACGTCGGCGACGAACTGACCGCGCTACAGGCACAGAACCATGTCATCCCCTACGATGACGCCGGCCGGCGACTGCTCGCAGTGCCAATGCGCAAAGTTCGGCAACATCCCTGCACAATGGCCATGACAACTTCATGGGAGGTCAAGTGTCGAACTCGAAGATTGGCATGGTCATAGCCATTGCCTTGCCTGTCTTGCTGATGGCCTGCGGTGGCGGGGGAGGGGGAGACGGTGTTCAGACAAGTCAACCGTTGCCAGCTAACCCCGCGCCCGTGACTCAGGTGGAATTTCGCGGCATGTACACGTCCACTAGGAGCGATGGCGCCGCAATGGTAATTGTGGCCATTGACAATGATGGTGTCGAAGTTTGGGGCAAGATGTACACAGATTCCCCGCTGATTTCGACGGGCGCTGTACACCCAGCCGACCTGACTTTCACACAACACGCGAGTTGCTGCTACGGCACCGACCTGCCTTGGGGCGGCCGCTACGACAACAGCGGCATCACGGCGTACAACATTCAGTCGAGCACCGTGTTCTTCGAGCGCGACTTGGACTTTGACCTGCCACTCGCGCCGCTATCGCCCGGCGTGTACACGTCGGCAGGCAGGCCGTTCCCCCTGACCGTAGATGCGACGGGACGCATCTTTGGTGCCATCAGCTATGCCTGCGACTACTCGGGCCGACAGGTGGTCACAGGAAAGAAGTACAACATCCTCAAGGTTACATTCACTGGATCTGGATGTGCCGGTCAGCGTGCGGTAGCAGAGGACGACTACGAGTACACGGGACTAATTTTCCGGCTTCCAGACTCCTCGTTCTACGTCACCGTGGTGTCGCCACTCAAAGCACCACTGCTGCATGGAGCGTTTCGCTAACGGGCCGACTGGACGGCAAACGGCCATCGACATCGTTGGGGCCGGTCTTCCCCCGTGACCCGTGACTCCTTGTTCAAGTAGGGTGCCAGGGCTTGGTGCTCTCCGACGCACTGAGTCCGCACGGCGCGTCATCGGCCCGCCACCGGGTCACATGCAGGTGCCGGTCGGAACACACGGATAGGTTACGGTCACCTATCACCCCGTTTTGACTTGTTGGCCGGACCCGTCCCGGAAAAAGTGACCCTGGACGCCGCGCGGGCGCCTGCCTCGCGCAGAAAGCTACCCCGTCTGCCCGACGAGTGACCTTGCGTGACCTTGAGTGACCTCGCAAGTGACCTTTTCGGTCTAGGATGTTGAGGCGCGAAGCCATGGGACAGGCCCATTGCCGCGCTTCACTGGGTAGATTGCAGGTCAAGGGCTGCTGGGCATCAACGACGCTAAGGTGTTGATGTGCCAACGAAAAAGCCCGGTCCTTCACATGAAAGACCGGGCCCGAATTTGGTAGGCGCGATTGGACTCGAACCAACGACCCCCACCATGTCAAGGTGGTGCTCTAACCAGCTGAGCTACGCGCCTAAGTCAGCCTCGCATTATATCAGCCGCGGCGCCGCTACTTGCGCCGCGTGTGCCGTACGCCCGGCACGCGACCGATCTGCGCCAGCACCTGGGCCAGCCGCGAGGCGTCGCCGAGCTCCACGGTGAAGGTCATCCAGGCCGCACTGCGGTCCTTGGCCGATTGCGTGTGCACGCCAATGACGTTCATCTTGTCCTTGGCAAAGACTTCGGAGATGTCGCGCAGCAGCCCGGGCCGGTCGGCGGCCTCGATCAGCACGTCCAGCGGGTAGACCGCCGTCTTGTCGACTCCGGGTGCGCCCCAGGCGACGTCGATGACGCGGCCCGGCGCCGTCTGCGCCATGTGGCGCAGGTTGGTGCAGCTTGCACGATGCACGGCGACACCGCGGCCGCGCGTCACGAAGCCGGCGATGGCGTCCGGCGG
>JACZKT010000371.1 GCA_014859905.1 Rubrivivax sp. | reverse complement strand
GGGCGCCGCCCAGCGGTCGGCCAGGCGCGCCGCGGCCGGGCGCTGGCTCATGGCGCTGCGCATCATCGAGACGATGGCCTCGAAGCGCGTGTCGGCGCCCACGCGTTGCACCTGCATCACCACCGGCGCGCCGAGGTTGATGCTGCCGGCCACCAGCGGCGCGCCGTCGGCCTTCTCCACCGCCTGCGATTCACCACTGAGCAGGGACTCGTCGGCACGCGTCGCCCCGCCGTGCAGCAGGCCGTCGGCCGGGAAGGCCTGGCCCACCGGCACGCGAACGAGGTCACCGGGGCGCAGGCGATGCACGCTGACCGCCGTGACGCTGCCGTCGGCGGCCAGGCGCCAGGCGGTTTCGGGCAGGCAGGCCAGCGCGCTCTCCAGCGCCACGGCGGCGCCATGGCGGGCCAGCAGTTCGAGATAACGCGCGCCGAGCAGGAAGCTGACGAACATCGTCAGCGAGTCGAAGTAGACCTCGTTGCCGAACAGGCCGCCGGGGTCGAAGGTGGCGCCGCTGCTGGCGATGAAGGTGATGGCCACGCCCAAAGCGACCGGCACTTCCATCGCAATGCGGCGCTGGCGCAGCGCGCGCCAGGCGCCGCTGAAGAAGGGCCCGGCAGAGAACACCAGCACCGGCAGCGACAGCAGCCAGCTGCCCCAGGCCAGCAGCTGCCACAGATCGGGCGCCAGTTCACCGGGGCCGGCGACGTAACTGGGCGTGGCCAGCATCATGACCTGCATGGCACAGAAGCTGGCCACGAACAGCCGCCACAGCGCCTGGCGGTGCTCGCGCCGGCGCAGCGCACGCGCCGGGGCTGCGGCATCGGGTACCGCTTCGTAGCCCGCGCCGCGCACGGCTTCGATCAAGGCCGACGGCAGCGTTCGCTGCGGATCCCAGCAGACGGTGGCGCGCTGCGCCGCGGCGCTGACCTGCACCGATCGCACGCCATCGATGCTGCCGATGGCACGTTCGATGATGCCGGCGCAGGCCGCGCAGTACATGCCCGAGAGCTGCAGCGACGACTCGCCCAGCCGCTCGCCGGCGGCACCGGTCACCCAACGCGTGTAGCGACCCTGTTCGATCGGGTCATCGACGACCGTGAGCGCAGCGTTGAGGGGTACGGTGGTGGCGGCAGGCATTTCAAGGCCGTCTAGGGCCCCGATAATCTAGCGAAACCGTGTTGTACACCCCATGACTTTCATCAAGCCTGCACTTTCCCGTTCCGCACCGCTGTTCCTCGGTCTGCTGGCGGCCTGCATCCTGGCCGCGGCGCAGAGCGGCCCGCAACCGAAACTGGAAACGGTGCAGCTCACCGCCGGCATGCACGTGATCCGCGCCGAACTCGCGGTGACGCCCGCTCAGCAGGCCACCGGCATGATGTTCAGGCGCGAGATGGGCGCCAACGAAGGCATGCTCTTCGTCAACGCCGACAGCGGTGTGCGCTGCTTCTGGATGCGCAACACGCTGATACCGTTGACCATCGCCTTCGTTGCCGATGACGGCACCATCGTCAACCTCGCCGACATGCAGCCGCAGTCCGATGAATCGCACTGCTCTGCGGCGCCCGTGCGTTACGCACTGGAGATGCGCCAGGGCTGGTTCGCGCAGCGCGGCCTCAAGCCCGGGTTGCGCCTGCGCGGCGGGCCGTTCGGCAAGTGAACCTGCCGCCGCGTGGCGCGGCGCGTCAGGCGAAGTTGGCCTGCGCGAATTCCCAGTTGACGAGCTTGTCGAGGAAGGTCTCGACCCACTTCGGCCGCTGGTTGCGGTAGTCGATGTAGTAGGCGTGTTCCCACACGTCCACCGTCAGCAGCGCCTTGTCGGCGGTGGTCAGCGGCGTGCCCGCTGCACCCATGCTGACGATGTCCACGCTGCCGTCGGCCTTCTTCACCAGCCAGGTCCAGCCGGAGCCGAAATTGCCCACGGCCGACTTGACGAAAGCTTCGCGGAACGCCGCGTAGGAGCCCCACTTGGCCTTGATCGCCGCAGCCAGCGCGCCGCCGGGTTCGCCGCCGCCGTTGGGCTTCATGCATTGCCAGAAGAAGGTGTGGTTCCAGATCTGCGCGGCGTTGTTGTAGATGCCGCCGCTGGACTTGCGCACGATGTCTTCCAGCGCCATGGCCTCGAACTCGGTGCCCTTTTGCAGGTTGTTGAGGTTGACGACGTAGGCGTTGTGGTGCTTGCCGTGGTGGTACTCCAGCGTCTCGCGGCTGTAGTGCGGCGCCAGTGCGTCGATCGCATACGGGAGGGC
>JACZKT010000370.1 GCA_014859905.1 Rubrivivax sp. | reverse complement strand
CCAGGAGGGCACGCCATCGGGCCCGGTGCCATCGGGCTCCACGCGGTGGCCTGTCGGCGTTTCGCAGATGCCGTCCTCACTCCATGCCATCAGGTCCTGCATGCTGGGCAGCTCGTCAACGTCGAGCTGCCAGCGGGCCAGGGCGCTGAGTGACGACGTCTTGTTGAGCACCCATTGCGCGAGCGGGACGTCCACTTTCTTTCGCGACAGCACCTTCCAGTCTTCATCGACCTGGCGGCAGAGAGTGACGCCGTTGGACCGCACTGAGATCAGGGCGCCGCGTGCGATCGAGAAGTAGCGATGCAGCTCGCTGCCGTTGACATCCAGTTCGCTACCGCTTTGACTTTCACCCCCTGCCGTCCCCTCTGCCTGTGGGCCAGCCTCGGGGCCGAGGAACTGCGGATCGGTGGTGCGGGTTGTGGAAGTACGGATGGGGTGTTTGGACTGTGCGTTCATGCTGGTGGCCTCGTGTGGTGGTTGAAATCTGCCCGTCGGTTTCGCCTCGACGCATGAACAGCGGCGTCCTGGCAGGACACAAGGGCACGACCGCAAGCCGCAGCTCGAAGCAGAGCAAAGCGAAGTGCAGAGACCGGGTGAGGACGTGGGCGCCAGCCTTCACCCTTGAGGCCTGACTGGATGCCGCTATGCGTCGGAAAGAGGCGGAACGACAGGCAGATCAGCCACCCCGAGCCACCGAACGCAAAGGCCGGCTTGCCACCCCATCAATGACACGCGCGAAGCTTCCCAGCTGAGCGATCCAACGCCGCAGTGCGGGCGCACTTCAATGCAGGGTCATCGGTGCTGCGGCGGCCGTTGCACCAAGCCCGCGTCCGTGGATACAGTCCTGTTGTCAAGCCCATGGACCCAGCTTTCCCGCCTGGCGCCGCTCGTGATGTCGATCCCGTTGCGGCGGCTGTCATGGACGACGCGTTGAAGCTTCGCGCGTCACACCCGGCCGCGCCGTCGCTGGACATCCTGGACTTGGTCTTGCAAAGCCGGCGTGCGCGGCCGATCAGATTCGGCGCAGTCTCGCCTGTCAGCCCCTTCGGCCTGCTGGTGGTGGAGGCCTTTGACCGTGGCATGCCGGTCAGCGACTGGATCGGGTTCTACTGGTACCCAGACCCGCGCGTGATCGCCGCGCTCGACGACATCTGGCGTAAAGAAGTGTGGCCGGCTTTCACCGCTCACTTTGGGATTGCATAGCCTGGGCGGCCTTTGGGCGGTTTCGCCGCGCCGGCAGGCCCTGAACCGGCGCGCAAAGAGTTACGCCTGCTTGGCAGGATTGAGCCGCTGCACGGGGTAAAAGGAGGTGACCTCAACTCGCTTTGACCCAGGGAAATAGATGAAACGGAGACTGATGCTCGGCTCGATGGCCTTCGCTGCCCTACCGAGCATGGCCGCGGCGCCGCAACCCAAGGCGCTGCTCACGGTGAGTGGTCGCATCGGCCGCGTCAACAACGACGCCAAGGACACCTTCGACTTCACTGAAGCGGAGTTTCTGAAGCTGGGCACCACCAGCATCACGACCGCCACACCGTGGACGCCGCCCTCGGTGTTTGTCGGGCCCCTGCTGCTCGATGTCATGCGAGCCGCCGGGGTGACCTCCGGCACGTTGATCTTCAAAACCCTCGATGACTACTCGGCCCCGATCCCCTGGGAGGACCTTGTGCGCTATGGCGTGATCCTGGCGCATAGCCAAAATGGCGCGCGCCTGGACAACAAGCGGTGGGGTCCGCTGTGGACAATCTACCCTCGCGACCAGAATCCGGCCGCGTTGAAGGGTCCCATCGCGGAATCGAGGTTCATCTGGCAAGTCGACAGGATCGAAGCGGGCGGTTGAGTGAAGTGACGGAGCGCCGGGATCCGGCGCGGCTATCCGCCGAGCCTCTGCAGGTCGGCCGGCGCTCGGGCGATGCACCCTCTTCGAAGGGCTTTGGTTGGTGGCCTGTACTGGCGTTGGTGGTGCTTTCCGCCGTGGCGGCTACCACCGCAATGTTGAGCCAGCAGCTGACTCTCTCCCGAGCGACCAGCGCCGTACCCAACGAAGGCTTCTACTGGTCCGTCGCGCAGTACCAGATCGCGCACCACAGACTGAAGCAGGAGCTGCGCGCCGTCGCTGCCGGCGAACCCGTCAATACGCAGGAACTGAGCCGGCGTGCTGCCGTGCTCGCTTCCAGGGTCAGCATCCTCACGGAACCCTCCGAGATCAAGAGCCTCTTGAGCGGCGTGCCTGGCTATGCAACCGCCACACACCGGGTGGCCGAGCTGCAGAGCCGTGTCGGCCCGATCCTGGAAAAAAGCGCTTTCGGCCAGGCCGACGCCGCCAACGTGCTGGCGTTGTTCCAGGCCGCGGGCGATGAAGAGCTGGTGAGTCAACTTGCGAACGATGTGCGCCTGGCCGAGGTCACCGCCAAGGAAGCCTTGACGCAGAACCTGTCCCGGCGCATCTGGTGGGCGTGGGCCGGATTCGCGTTCTGCTGGGCCGCACTGGCGCTCTGGCTTCTGTACGCGATCCGGTCCCGGCGCCGCTACAGGACGGCTGCGCATGATCGTCAACGTGCGGTCGCAGCAATGGAGCAGGGACTCGTTGCGAAACGCAAGTTCCTGAGCATGGTGAACCATGAAGTGCGTTCGCCGCTGCAGAACATCGTCGCCTCGGCGGAACTGCTGGCCATGAAGGACAGCCGGCCGGAGAACGCTGCCGCGATCCGCCGCATCCGACATGCCGTGACGGTGCTTCAGGGCCAGCTGCGCGATCTTCTCACCATCGAACGCGGCGACTCAGCACAGCTGCCCATACAGGCCGAGACCTTCGAGCTTGGCGAGCTGGTTCGGGATGTCTGTGCCGGCCTTGAAGATGGGGCAACTGCCAAAGGGCTCGCCTTCGAGGTCGAATTCCCGCCGTCGCCGATCACGGTCAGCGCCGATCCGATCCGGATCGCGCAGGTCCTTCGGAACCTCGTCGAGAACTCCGTGCGCTACACAAGCACGGGCCATGTTCGAGTTCGCGTGAAGCCATTCGAGAGTTTCGCCATTGCCGCAGACGATGCAGCGTTGGCGACCGACGTTCCGCGCGAGGAGACACCCGATGCCTCTTCAGCTGAGGGCGTGGTCCGGTTTGTCGTTCATGACAGCGGGCCAGGTCTGCCTGCTGCTGCTTTGGAGCGGCTGAAGAGTGCGGCTGTGCCGTTCGCGTCGAGCAGCGACGGAACCGGTATCGGCCTCTTTGTGATCCGCGACGTACTGCAACAGCTGAATGGTCGCCTTGAAGTGCAATCTCGGGATGCCGCTGACCCAGAAGGGCAGGGGACCACCTTCACGGTGAGCGTCCCAGCGAAACAGGTGCAACCCGTTGCGGGCAAAGGCAACCGAGTCGAGAGTCGCGAATCACTCAGTGTCCTGATCGTGGATGATCTGTCCGACGTTCGAGATTCACTCAGCGACGTGACGCGTCGGCTGGGCCACGCGTGCCATGCAGTAGGCTCGGCGGCCGAGGCGCGACCCCTGCTTGCCAGCATGCACTTCGATGTGGCGCTGATCGATCTGGAGATGCCGGACACGGATGGCCTGGCGTTGGCGACTGAAATCCGCGACGGTGGTGGGCCGAACACCGCAGCGATGCTGATTCTCATTAGCGCCGCAGAGAACCAGGCCACGGGCCAGGTCTGGCCTTTCGACGGTTTCCTTCAGAAGCCCATCGATGGCCAGGTATTGGCTCGACTCATCGGTTCGCGGACGTAGTCGTACTTTGCCTGCGGGCACGCTCTGCGCGGAATTTTGTGGGAGTAGGGCTGGCACAACCGGCTGCTTCTTCCCCGCCCTGCTTCACGCTATCGGCCATCTGCTGTCACTCGAGCGCAGCGGCTGGGTGGCTGGAACAGACTGGCTGCCGTCGCTCAGGTTTGGCGGCCGAACGACTGCCCCCGTCGGAACCTGCCATTCATCATCCGTCCAGGCGTCCGGCCGCTGTACATCGGAAGCTGCCGCACATTGCCGATGGCGTGCGGGAAACGAGCCTGAATCGTCGGGGGCGCCACGCCGACGTCAGCTTCCACGGGCTGCGGGCGGCAAGTCCCAACCCTCTGCGGAAGTTTGCGGCTGCTGAAAGCGGCCATCGATTTCATGTCAGCAGCTGGCTTCGGGCCATCCGGCACATCGCAACGCGAAGAAAATGCCCTGAGAACCCAAACGCAAACAGAGCGAACAGCGCCTTGAAGGAAATTTCTCCACTAGCGCCCAGCGCCAGCCGGACACATCGGTATAGCTGGTTCGGCGGAGTCAAAGCATCTACCGCGACCTCTGCGATCACGCGGACTAGCTTAGCTACGATGGGGTGTTCCTCTGCGGCCATACCGGAGTGTTCCTTGAGCAAATAGCTCTGCCGCTCCCCACACCTCCCGATTCGTCAGTGCTGTTGGCGAAGGCTGCCAATCCCCGTACTGCAACCTTGACCCCAATGGAAACGGGAGCCCAACAGGGTACTCCTTCTCTCTGGAAAACTTATAGGCCGCCGACTGAAGGATCTTCTTCGCGGCGCTTGTACATAGAAACGTAGTTAGTGACGAGCTCGGAAGTATATTTTCATCGCCCATCTTGTAAAAAGACTTTACCCGCGATGATTGAATTTGTTTTAGATACTTCGAGTAGGCATGAGAGAGCGCCGTGTACTCAGCGACTCCGTATTCACTGGCTGGAACTGGGAGTGGCGACTTAAATGCGGTATTTCCGCCGTTGAGGTTGAACAGAATGGCGCCGATGTGATTTTGGCCGGGATCGGCTTGCAAATACACCACCTTCTCGACGGCTCCAAGAGCCATCATCCCCGAGCACTGCGCGCAGGACTCCAAGCTTGTGTAAATCGTGATTCGAGCAAGAGTCCGACCAAAATGTGTACGGGACATCGTGTTTTCCGAGCGATACCACCACTTATGGTGGGTCTCACTACCCGCTGTGGGATCGAGCTCTATCCCGGATTGCATTTTGTTGAATTCCTCCTCAATGTACTCTCGATCTAGCCGTTCTGCAAATTGCTTGCCAAGAGCAAACAGCCGACGAAGAAGGCGAGCTTCTGCGTGTTCTGCGGAGCTGTTAAACAGTTCGTTGTGATTGAAATCAAAATCCACAATCCTGCCAGTTGGGCTAACGGCGATCGCTGCGATGTTGTGACCAAGGTATGTACTTCTGCGCGCGTTAGTGCCCTCCGCCCATGGGTACTCTCCTTCGCACCCATATTTGTATGGATTCCAGTGTTCGTTAAGCAGGTAGAGCAACAAATAACAATAAATGCGATGGCGCTCTTGTTCCTCGGGAGTCGTAGGAGGGACGGGCACGGTCATTAGCTCTGAGAGCCTTCTGTCTCCCAGATACCGGCCTTCACCGTCGTCTTGTGACTCGATGGTCATACGTCTACTCGCCAAATCTGATGCTCGGTCATCAACTGCGCTAAAACGGCCGACAAGGAAGGACGGCCGCTTTCGGGCAATCTTCACACTCGCGCGTCACTTCGGCAAGTGGCCGTGACTGTGAGTTCGAGGCCACGCCAGAGAACTGACACTTGAAGTGCTGGCCTGGGCGGCCAAGGTCAGCTAATTGCGACCCGAGGGAAAACCCGGTACCGGCTATGAGCCGCCACACACCTGTGTCAGCTATTGGCTGTCACGTCCCGCGCGCGACCTCTGCGCTCCCTTCCGTGTATCGTGACGTACGTTCTTATGTGAGACCGGAGGATCGAAATGTCGCAGATCGAGAAGCTGGTCCTCCGCAGGTTCAAACAACTGCAAGAATTTGAACTCGACTTGAAAGAGACAGTAGTGCTCATCGGCGCCAACAACTCGGGCAAGAGCAGCGTTCTGCAGGCGCTCCATTTCGCCGTATCCGTGGCTCAGACCGCTAAGCTCGTAGGCGAAGGCGTCAACTGGTCCAAGGACAAGTTTCAGCTTTCCTTTAACCCCGCGCAGCTCATCTACTCGCCCATCGCCGACGTGCTCTCGCTCGCGAGTGGCGGAACGCTTCAAGAGCCACCTGGGTCTCAAATCGAGGTTGAAATTTCGACTTCGGATGGCGAACAGTGCAAGGTGACCGTGCGACGTGGCCGAAACCGAAACATCCAAGTCTCCATCGTTGGTCGAAAACTTGGTGAGCGGTTGATGAACATGGAGAAGCCGTTCACCGTCTATGCCCCTGGCCTTGCCGGAATCCCCAAGGACGAGCGCTATATGTCACCGGGCGTCGTGAGGCGAATTGTCGCCAGAGGCGACGCCAACCTCGTGTTGCGCAATGTCATTCGCATGCTTTCTCTTGAAAAGAAGGCCTGGGATTCGTTCTTGGAGGATATGCGCTCTCTCTTCAAGGGCATCGCGATTGATATCCAATTCGATGAGAAGCGGGACGAGACAATTGAGGTCTTTTTCCAGATTCCTGGCGGGCCGCGACTGCCGATCGATGCGGCCGGCACATCGATTCTTCAGGCGAGTCAGATCCTTGCCTACATCAGCTTGTTCCAACCAACAGTCCTGATACTTGATGAGCCCGACTCGCATCTGCATGCGAACAATCAACGTGTGCTCTGCAACCTGGTAGTTGACCTCTCTTCAAAGCGTGCCTTCCGGGCACTAATCAGCACGCATTCGCGCCACGTCCTTGATGCCATGCGAAATCTAAGCTCCGTGGTGTGGATCAACAAAGGGCAGAAGGTTCCGTACGACAGCTTGACGACCGCATCGCAATTGCTCGAACTGGGGGCCCTTGACTCAATCGACTACTTTGCAGATGGTGAGATTCGGTGTCTCCTAGCGACGGAAGACAGCAGCACAGAATCGATTGAAGCAATCAAGGTTCTGCTATGGAGCAACGAGTTCATTGAGGAGGACACTGAGATTCGTTCGTACTCGGGTTGTACGAAGATCGACTCTGCCAAGGTGTTGGGGGGCTTTCTGAATGACAAAGCTCCACACATTCGCTTTGTACTGCACCGCGATCGTGACTACATGGACGATGGTGCAGCACAAGTGTTTGAGCAACAGATCAATCAGATGGGGGCCTATCCTTTCCTCACCGCGCTCAGTGACGCGGAGGGCTACTTCCTGAGTGCCGCGCACCTCAGCCAAGTAAATCCGACGTTGACCGCCGCCCGAGCGCAGGAGTTGATCGATGAAGCTACGGCGTCCACGAGGGACAAGTCGATCGAAAAAATGATCAACATCCGACTTGAATTTGCGAATCGCAATCGAAACGGGGGGCCGCAGCCAAATGCTGGCGCCATCTCAATTCAGGCAACCAATGACTTCGATGCAGACCCGGCTAAGTGGCGTAGGGGAAAGATCGTCCTCGGGGTTCTGAAGGGGTTGCTGCAAAAGGAATTGGGCAAGAATCCAAAGGTGCTCGAAGTCTCGCCGCATCTGAAATCGCCACAGCTGGCGGCAATCAAGGATGCCATCTGGCCGCCAGCAGGACCGTAAAACCGAAGACAACACGGTGCCCGTGCGCACTCGTCCGTCCTGCTCGGTTTCGGTGGCTGGCCGAAGTCCGCTTTGGGCCACGGAGATTGGGATGCTGGATGACCGCTTGGTGTCGGTACTGTGAGTTCGAGCCGGAGGGAAGCAGTCACCGGCGTGGCGCGGACCGCCTCGCGCGAGCCCTACGGCCGCACTACCTCCTACAGATGACATTCGCGCCGGCCGCGGTCGCCAGGCCCAGCGTCTGCTTGGCGCCAGTCAGCGTGAATAGGCCCGCCGGCGGCCAGCGTCAGCAATCGCTGCATAGCGGCCGCCGATCGGACCGCACTGGATGGGCGTG
The DNA here is from genome assembly GCA_014859905.1 of Rubrivivax sp. Classification (GTDB taxonomy): domain Bacteria; phylum Pseudomonadota; class Gammaproteobacteria; order Burkholderiales; family Burkholderiaceae_C; genus Rubrivivax. The sequence continues at coordinate 56,155 of JACZKT010000370.1, read as the reverse complement.
CGGGCCGGGAACGGGCTGACGGTCCGGGCGCCGCCAGCAACGAGCTAGGGGCGCTCTGTACGTATTCAGCCCCTCCCCATCAGGAAGGTCCCCAGTGTGATGACCGGCAAACCTGACTTCAGCAGGCGGCTCGGGTTACCCGGTTGGAACCGCTGCCGGCACCAAGCTGGGATGCGGCACCTTGTCGATCCAGGCCACGACCGCGCGCTGCAGGTAGCCCCACATGTCCAGGCCCTGGCGGCGGCACGTCTCATGCACGCTGAAGCCGCGTGCGATGAACTCGTCGCCCCGGCGCGAGCGCGTGGGCCCGGAGATCTTGCGCTTGAGCACGATGCCCCGCAGCGCCCGTTCGGCAGCATTGTTGGTGGGCTCGACTCCGGCATGGGTGACGAAGCCCCACAACGCGGCCCACACCTTGAGCAAGTTGTCGCAAGTATTGGCCGTGCGCGGGCACTGCGGCTGCTGTGTCCCGCGCTCCAGAGCCTGGCGCAAGCGGCGCATGATCGGCTCGAAGTCTTCGGTGCTTGTCTTGCCTTTGCCGCGCCAACGGAACATCACATAGCCCAGACCGAGAAGCCGCCTGCCGATGCGTCCGGCCACGCCCGCACGCTGGGCAATGCGGGTGAAGTCGCGCAGCAGATGTGCCCAACACACCTGACGCTGGCCGCAGTCGATGTAGGCGTAGCCGGCGTAACGGTCGGACACCACCACGCCCTGCGGCGCCTGGCCGATGAGGTCGTGAATCACATAGCGCGCCCGCGAAGGCAGGACGCTGAAGACCGCCAGCTTGGGCTGGATGGCCGCCCAGACCCAGTTGGCCGAGCCCTCGCGCGGGTAGCTCGTCTCGTCCATGTGCACCACCGGCGCGGTGGCCAGCGTGGCAGCCACCTCGGCCACCGGCGCCTTCATCGCCACGGCCACCTTGCCATGGGCCTGCGAGATGGCGCCCACGCTGAAGTCCAGGCCCGTCATCTGCGCCAGCAAGTCACGGATCTTGAACTGCGTGAGGTGATATCGCGTGCCCAGCACGCCGATGAGCGCCAAGGCGCGTGGGCCGATCTGGCCCGTGGGCACACCAGACGGCAGCACCGCGCGCTGCGGCTTGCCGCAGCCGCGACACACGCCGCTGTAAAGCCGGTACTCCTGGACGTCGACCCTGGCCGGTGGAATGTCGAACACCTGGTGTCGGAGCGGCTTGCCTTGCACCGCCACCTCGGCGCCGCACTCGCAACGCGGCGCGGGCCGGCAGTCATGCACGCCGTTGACCTCGGCCTCGGGCAGCAAGGCCCGATACGAACCGGGGTGGCCCTTCTGGGCGCCGCGCTTGCGCTCGCTGGCCCGGCGTTGTGCGCGGTTGGGCCGGCCGGGGCCATCCGATGACGGCGGCTTCGATGAGTTGTGTGAATCCAGCTTCAGCCGCTCTTGCAGCACCGCCATCTGTTCTTCGTGACGGGCCACCCGCTGCAGCAACACTTCAATTTGCCGCGCCTGTGCTTGGATCACCTCGTGGCACTGAGCCACCGTCGCCGGCATCGCCACCGCATCTGGGATCGACTGGCTGGATGCATGCTCATCACTGTGCATTCGCCCAGTATCCAATCGAAATCAATAACTTACAAGCGCAACCTCGCGTGCTGCCTCATCTGCGACCAGATACGACGCTCCGCAGCGACGGGGAGGGGGTGAATATGTACGGGCGCTCTACCGGTTCGCGAACGCCGCGCTGAACTGGCTCGCTGCGATGGAGGCCGTCACCGGCTTCTGCAGGAACAGCAGTCCGTGTTGTTCGATGGCTGCCACCAGGTCCTTCTCGTCGACTTCCTTGCTGCCCGCCTTGCCGGTGAGCAGTGCAATCGGGCAGGTGGCGCTCTGGCTTCTCAGCTTGGCGACAAGCGCCTCGGCCGTGCCGTTCGGCAGTACCCAGTCGATCACGTAGGCGTCGAAACTGTCGAACTGCAGGGCCGCTTCGAGCTGGGCCTCAGTCGCGAAGGCAGTTGCCTCAAAGCCCAGTTCGACCAAGCCGGCCGCAAGGCCTCGGGCGACATCGATGTCGTCGTCGAGGATCGCAAAGCGGCGCGGCCGGTCCGGCTTCGGCTCGATGATGAGCCGCCGGACGGTGCAGGCCTGCGGCGTCGGTGTGTCGCCGGCCACCATCACCACCCATTCCGAACCACCCTTGATTGCGATGAGGTCGCCGGGTCGGTGTTGCGCCAGTGGCTGCCCTGGCCAGAGGCGGCAGGTGACGCGCAGCGGCCCGGCGATGAGCACGGCGGTTTCGTAGTCCGCTGACTTCTGTTCCCCGAACAGGTCCACCAGGGTCTCGCCGTGGTGCGTGGCGACCGTCTGAAGCTCCTCCAGCGACCACGGGGCACTCCCCGTCATGCGGCGGTGCGCCTGGTGGTACGACAGATTGAGCAGTCCGCCGATGTGCGCCGAGTGCCTGTGCCTTGGCAGCCCCGCCCTGTCGAGCAGCGCCCGGATGCAGGTGGCCGCAAGCGAGCCCTGGCCCTCGCCCTTTGTTGGCTCCGGCGCGGGCGGCGGGATGGCAGAACGAGTGTTCACCGCACACCTCGCGGCGATTCATTGCTCATCACGCAACTTTTTGTCTTCATGAGTTCGTCTATATGTTGTAACAGAGTATCGTTGCGTGGAATGCACGTTTTACTCTGCTACATTGTCGTTTCCCGCTACTGTATGGCGTCAGGTCTTCACACCAGCGAAAGGTGGGCAATGAAAGCACATTTCAGCACCGCAATCCGGTCTCTCGTGCAACTTGCTGCCGTTTCCAGCCTCGGCCTGGGGCTCAGCGGCCCGGCGCACGCTGTCGACGGCTGCAAGCTTTTGCTCTGCATGGCCGGCAACTGGCAGAACATCAGCCAGTGCACGCCCACCGTGCGCCAGGCCCTGCGCGACGTGGCGCGCGGTCGCGGCTGGCCCACCTGCAGCATGGGTGGCAACAGTGCCAGCGGCAACCAGTACGTGGCGCCCGAGCAATGCCCGGAACAGTACATAACCAACTCTGGGACCGACGAGAGCGGCCGGATCATCTACAGCTGCCCCTTCAGCGGCGTCATCCATGTCGCCGTCGAGGGACGGCCCTGGTCTCGGACCTGGTGGTCGCCATCAGGTGACTCGGTTGTCGAGTGGCTGCCGGCCGCGAAGGCGGCGTTCGCCAGCTCGCCGGATGCGATGGACGCGCGGTTTGACCGCGACCACGCGGCGTGGGTCATCAGCGAGCAAGTCCGCCTCGCCGCCGAGGCTGCTGCTGCGGCAGCGGCCGCACAAGGAGGCGGCGGGTGATCGACCTGGCCGCCCTCGTGCTGACCTGCGCGCCGCTGGTGGCGCAAGACACGGCACGCGCCCTGATCCAGGTCGAAAGCGGCGGCAACCGTTTCGCAATCGGCGTCGTCGGCGGCGCACTCGTGCGCCAGCCGGCCAACCTCCCCGAGGCGGTGGCCACAGTCGCCGCGCTGGACGCGGCGGGGTGGAACTACAGCGTTGGCCTCGGCCAGATCAACAAGCGCAACTTCCAGCGTTACGGCCTCACCCCGGCGACCGCATTTGAGCCCTGCGCGAATCTCACCGCCATGCAGGGCATCTTGGGCGAGTGCTTCTCTCGCGCCAGCCGGCGCGCGCCAAAGCAGACGGCCTTGCGCGACGCCTTCAGCTGCTACTACTCCGGCAACTTCTTGACCGGTCACCAACACGGCTACGTGGGCAAGGTCCTCACAGCGTGGTCGTCCAAGGCGGCGCCGGCGGGGAACGCCCCATCAGGTGCCATCGCCGGACTCGTTCTTTCTCAGGACAGGCTGTCCGTATCCACGTCCAAGCCCGCCACGTTCGCCTCTACCAACCCAGGAGCCTTGCAATGAACCTCACCCGCTACCAATCGTCGATCCGCCACACCGGCCCCCGCGCCGCCATCGCACTGATGGTCTTCGGCGCTGCCCTGGCGGTCACCAGCCCCGCGATGGCCCAGGCCCTCGAACCCGTCGTGCGCGGCGCGACGATCGCGCGCGACACCGTCGTCGCCATCACGCTGCTGCTGATGACGGTGGGTGTCGGCATGGCCGGCTACAAGATCATGTTTGCCGGCGCCAGCTTCCGTGACGTGTCCAACCTGCTGTTCGGTGGCGCCATCGCCGGCGCAGCCGCCGCGATCGCCGCAGTCTTCATGGCCTGAGCCGTGATCGAAACCGTGTTCAAAGGGGCCACACGCCCCCCGATGAAATTCGGGGTGCCGCTGGTCCCCTTGGTGGTCCTGCTGCTGCCGGGGTTCATCGGTGGCATGTGGCTGTCCACGATGGTGAACTGGCGCTTCGCGCCGGTCATCTTCGGCTCGCTCGCGGTCGCGTATTTCTGGATGCGCATCGTCACGAGCCGCGACGACCAGCGCCTGACGCAGATGGTCCTCAAACTCAAGCTGGCAGTGCGCAACCCGAACCGGGTGCTGCGCAACGGGGCGCGCAGCTACGCGCCCGTGGGCTACCGAGGGGGCCGCAATGTTTGGCGCCGCTAGTTCCGCCTGGGCCCCCCCGCGGGGACCTCGATACTGGGAGCGTGCGGGCAAGGAATCGAACGTCGGAGAGTTCGTCTCGATCGGCGCGCCGCTGACGCAGCACGACACCGCGACGCGGTCGGGCGACTGCCTGCGGGTGTGGCGCATCGACGGCGTGGCCTTCGAGAGTGCCGAGTTCAACCTCATCAAGGACCGGCACGACGCCTGGTGCAACGTGCTGCGCAACCTGCCCGCAGGGCGCACGGCCGTGTACCACCACCGCATCCATCGGCGCATCCATGACCGGCTGACCGATGCGAGCGAGCCGGACTTCAGCGCAGCGTTCTCCAGGGCGTACCAGGACCGCATCAGCGCCGCCACGATGATGTCCAACGAGCTGTATATCACGCTGCTGTACCGCCCGTTTCCGTCGGAGCTGGCCAAGCGAAGCGCGCGCAGCGCGAAGACCAAGCAAAGCCTCGCGGACCACCAGGCCCAGACGCTGGCCACGATGGAACAGCAGGGTGCGCTCATCGAGCGCAGCCTGCGCGAGTTCGGCCCGACCCTGCTCGGTTGCTACGAACAGGACGGGCAGTTGTTCTGGGAGTCCGGTGAGCTGTTCTCCTTCCTCATCAACGGTGTGTGGCGCAAGGTCCGCTTTCCGACCGGACCCGCCTACCAGGCCTTGCCGGACGCCCGCCTGACCTTCGGCGGCGGGATGCTGGAGATCAGGCAAGGCGAACGCCGGCGCTACGCCTCGATGCTGTCCATCAAGGAATTCGCCGGCCAGGTCGAACCGGGAACGCTCGGCGCGCTTCTTTACGAGGACTCGGAGTTCATCGAGACCCAGAGCTTCTCCAGCCTGCCGCGCCGTCAGGCGATGGCGGCACTGACCACGCAGCGCGACCAGCTGCTCGCGTCGGACGACGCGGTGGTGACGCAGATCGAAGCGATGGATGTGGCGCTCGACCAGCTGGGCGACGGCCAGTTCGTCATGGGCGAGTACAGCTACACACTGGCGGTGTTCGGCGACACCCTGGACGAGTGCGGCAAGCGCTCTGCAAGTGCCGTGGGCGCGTTGACGGAGACCACCGCCATGGAGCTGGTGCCTGTGGACCTGGTGGCCGATGCCGCCTGGTTCTCGCAGCAGCCTGGCAACTTCCAGTGGCGTCCACGCAAGGCCACGATCAGCAGCCGAGCCTTCGCGGCGCTGACCTGCGGCCACAACTTCCTGCGCGGCAAGCGCGACGGCAACCCCTGGGGTGAAGCCCTGGCGTTGATGCGCACGCCCGCCGGCAATCCGTTCTATCTCAACCTGCACGCCAGCCCCGAGGGCGAAGACAGCGAGGGCAAGAAGCTACCGGGCAACACCATCGTGATCGGCTCGACGGGTTCGGGCAAGACCACGCTGCTGACCGGCCTGCTGGCCCTGACTCCGAAGTGGGCAGTGAGGCCCCGCGTGGTGAGCTTCAGCCTGGACCGGGACACCGAGATCGTGATCCGAGCGCTGGGCGGCGTCTTCTACACCTTCGACCGCAACCAACCCACGGGTTGCAACCCGTTCCAGCGCGACGTGACACCCGAGCGCATCGGATTCTGGACCGAGCTGGTCAAGCAGTGCACCGCGTCACCCGAGATGCCCCTGCTGCCCAACGACCACGAGGCCATCGCGCGCGCAGTCGCGACGGTCGCGGCGCTCAAGCCGGAACTTCGGTGGTTCAGCACTGTTCGCCAGTCGCTGCCGCGCTCCGGCGCCAACAGCCTGTATGACCGCCTGGGCAAGTGGTGCCGCGGTGGTGAGCTGGGTTGGGTGTTCGACATGGCCGACGACCGCCTGGGCGATCTGCGCAGCCACATGGCCATCGGCTTCGACTACACGGGCGTGCTCAGCAGCCCCGACGTTCGCACGCCGATCATGATGTACCTGCTCAACGTCATGGACGAGCTGGTCAACGGCGAGCCGATGATCTATCACGTCGCCGAATGTTGGAGAGCGCTAGGCGACCCGGCCTTTGCCCCGTTCGTGAAGCACAAGCAGAAGACCATCCGCAAGATGAACGGCCTGGGGCTGTTCGACACGCAGGAGGTCGCCGACCTGCTCTCGAACGAGAACGGTCGCACGATGATCGAGCAGTCGGTGACCAAGCTCGTGTTGCCCAACGCGGACGCCGACCGCGACGAGTACGTGGGCGGCCTGGGTTTGACCGATGCCGAATTCGCCATCGTCAAGTCGCTTGGCGCCACGGGATCGAGGCGTTTCCTGTGCAAGCAGGGCACGGACTCCGTCCAGTGCGAGTTCGATCTCGGGGGCATGAACGACTTCCTGGCCGTCCTCAGCTCGACCACGGACAACGTCGAACTCCTCGACCAGATTCGTGCTGAGTTCGGTGACGCACCGACAACCTGGCTCCCTTTGTTCTATCAGCGCGTGCGCGATCGGCGCAGCCATGCCCGGAGGGCAGCATGAAACTTCAACCCACCACAGCCGCAATCGGCGTGCTGTTCGCGCTCGTCTGCGTGACGACTCAAGCCGAGCCCACAGATCCCGGGTTCCCTGGCAACGAGGCCGTTCGGATAGTCAACGGCAAGCGGGTAGCTGAGGTCCCGCCGCTTACGGCGGAGACCCAGCGCTATCTCAAGTCCGGCTTCAAGTTGGCGCCGCCTCGCCCTGGAGCGGAGGTCTACATGATCGAAGGGCCAGACCAGTTGATGGACTGCACGAGCATCTACTTCTCGAAGACAGGCTGCGTTCCTTCCAGCCTCGGTGTGAGCAAGCGGTCTCGATTCTGGACGGTCAAGCTCAATGGCGTTTGGATGCACTGCGAATCGCGCGCGGCATCCCGAAAGTGCGAGCCCGTTGCGGCAGGCGTACCTGGCGGCATGGGAACGGTGGAGTAACACGACATGTTCGCGAGACTCGAAGCCTGGTTCAACACGTTCTTCCTCGGCTACGCCGCGCGCGTATCTGCGGACCTGGCTGCGGGCCTTGTGCCGATTGCGCTTGCACTGGTCACCATCCACATCGCCATCTATGGCCTCGCCGTGATGCGCGGCGAGGCCTCCGAGCCCGTTGGAACTTTCGCTTGGAAGATGGTCAAGGTCGGTGCGATCCTGTCCTTCGCACTGCCTGGTCTGTACTACAGCGGCAACGTTGTCGCCTGGGCGACCGGCCTGCAGGACGGATTGGCCGTCCTGTTCGTCGCACCCAGAGCCGCCGCAGCTGCCACCGCGTTCGGGGCATTGGACCTGGCCAACACGGCGGCGAACGAGCAGCTTGCCCTGCTCTGGAAGGACGCCGGCATGTTCAGGCTCGACCTGGTACTGGCCAGCATTCTGTTTTCTCTGGGCACAACGATCTTCCTGGTCCTTGGTGCATTCGTCGGCCTCCTGGGCAAGCTCATCCTGACCTTTGCACTCGCCATCGGTCCCCTGGCAATCCTGTGTCTGCTATTCAAGTCAACCGCGCGCTTCTTCGATAGCTGGCTGTCATTCGTTCTCAGCGCGATCGTCCTGTCCTGGTTCGTCTTCTTCGCTCTGGGCATGTCGCTCTACGTTTCGGACCGAGTCATAGCGGCGATACGTGACGGGACAGCGTTCGTCGCTGGCGTGCCGGGCTCAGTGGGCGCCCTCGAAGCAGCTGGGACCTACCTCGCAGTCATGTGCCTCCTCGGCATCGTGCTCTTCCAGGCGCCTTCCCTGGCGTCCAGCCTGACAGGCGGTGCTTCGATCCAGAGCGGCACCCAGATGGTGACGAACTCGATGGTCGCCATGCGTGCGATGGGCGGCGGTCGATCAGGCGGCAGCGGTGCTGCAGGTGGCGGCGGAAGCATGTCCCGCGGCGGTGGTGCTGCCTATGTTGCCGGAAGAGCGGCCAGCGCCGTGGGCTCGGCAGGCGGTGCGGTGGCCGGTGGCGCCCGCGCTGCGTATCAGCGGGTCGCCCAGCGAGGCGGAGTTTCGACGTGACGGGTCAGCGGTCTTTTCAAGCTCATTTGCAAACCACGGGAGTACAGGTCATGAAGCGTTCAAAAGTCCGTTCGGGGCTCGCAGCCTTCGCAGCAGGCGTGATGATGATGTGCGCCAGCGCACCGGCACGCGCCGGCATCCCCGTGATCGACGTGGCCGCGATCATCCAGGCCGTTCTCGACGTGATGAACGGGATCTCGCAGATCGAGAACCAGTACCAGCAGATCGTGGGCCTGGGGCAGCAAATCGAGTCGATCTCGAACGCCCGCTCGCTGGGCGACGTGCTGAACAACCCGGCGCTGCAGAACTACGTCCCGCGCGAAGCCAACACGATGGTTCGCAGCCTGGAGTCCGGTGGCTACGGCACGCTGGGCGGCGCCTCGAAGACGCTGCGCGACGCCCAGATGACCTACAACTGCATGGACGTCGACGACGCCGGCAAGCGCACCAACTGTCAGAGCACGCTGGCCAAGCCGTACCAGCAGAAGGCCTTCATGGAGGACGCGCTCTCCAAGGCAAAGGACCGCGTGGCCCAGATCAACAGCCTGATGCGCCGGGCCGGCGCGACGACCGACCAGAAGGAGATCCAGGAGGTCACCGCCCGCATCGGTGCGGAGAACGCCCTCCTGCAGCACGAGGTCAGCCAGATTGAGCTGATGCGCGGCCTGGCCGAGGCGGATCAGCGCGTGGCCGACTCGCGGGCTCGCGAGGGCCAGCTGGAGCAGGCCTCCCGCAATCGTCGGCTCGCCGACTTCATTCGAGACTGAGGACTGGCTGTGAACAACAGAGTTGAAGCCGCTGCATTGCCCAGTGCAGCCCATACTGACCGACTGCCGCTCTCGAAGAAGGCCGTTGCAGCCATCGCAGCGGCCAACAGCTGGGAACAGGACCGGATCGCGCAGGCCATCGCCTCGGGCCGCCGTGGTTGGATCGCCGCTGGCATCGGTGGCGTCCTGGCGGTACTGGGGTTCAGCATGGCGACGTTCCAGAGCCTGCGGCCGCCGCCGGCGCCGTATCCGGTCGTGGTGGACCGGACGACGGGAGAGACCAGCGTCGTCGCCACGCTGGACGCATCCAACGTTCCAGCGCTGGCTGCGCTGGACCAGCACAACGCCGCCGTGTTCGTGCGAGCCCGCGAGTCCTACAACTTCCAGCTGCTGCAGCGTGACTACGACCAGGTGGCACGCATGACAGTCCCCGACACCTGGGCGCCCTACGGCAGTCAGTTCGCCGGTGAGAAGGCCATGCAGGCGGTCATTGCAGCGAAAGAAGAACACCGGGTGACGGTGGTGTCCGTGCGGCTGACCAGGTCCCCCGTGGCTGGCAAGTCAGGCGAGGCGGTGGTGACCTTCGACCGGCAGATTCGCCCGACGCAGGGGCAGTCTCCAGTGACCACGCGCTTCGTCTCCACGGTGCGCTACGAGTACCGGCCGACCGCCATGAAGAAGCCCGCCGATCGCATCGAAAACCCGTTCGGGTTTGTCGTCACGGGCTATCGCGCCGACGCCGACCTGGTCGCGCCGGCCAGGCCCGCCGACACGGTCGTAGGCGGCGCATCATGAATGCCGCCTCGAAGTGGATCGCGCCGCTCGGCGTGCTGGTGGTACTTGGCACGGCGCTGTTCGCGCCGGCCCTGCTGATGTCTGCGAATGCGCAGTCGATCCCGCCCGGCCAGCGAACCACGCCGGACCCGCGCCTGCGGACCGTGCTGTTCGCCGACGACCTGGTGGTGGACGTGCCGGTGCGCCGTGGCCAGATCACCCAGATCGTGCTCGGCGACGACGAGCAGATCGTGGGCATCCCGATCAGCGGCAAGGGATCGAACTGCAGCGACGAAACCCACACCTGGTGCATCGCCAAACAAGGGCGCGACCTGTTCGTCAAGCCCAAGTCGGGTGCCACCTCGACGAACCTCATCGTCGTCACCGACCGTCGTCGGCACGCGTTCCTGCTGCACCCCGTAGAGGCCGCAGGGCTGACGCTGATGCGGCTGACCGTTGCCGCACCGATGGCGCCGCGTCCGATCTCCGTTGCTGCGTCCCCGGCGCTTCCGACCGCCAGAGAGTTGATCGACGCCCGCTGGCAGACCAAGCCCCTGGTCCGCAATTCCGCCTACTCGGTGGCCACCGGCAAGGATTCAGAGGACATCGTGCCGGTCATGGTGTTCGATGACGGCACGCAGACCTACTTCAGCTTCCCGAACAACAGGCCCATCCCCACGGTCTTCCAGATCGCGCCGGACGGCAGCGAAGAAATGGTCAACGCCCGCATGGACCCCGATGACCTGCTCGTTGCCGACCGCGTCGGCCGCCGCTTCGTCCTGCGCCTGGGTGAAAGCGTCGCCGCCATCATCAACGATGCCTTTGACCTCGACGGCGTGCCGCCCAAGGACGGCACCACCGTCCCGGGCGTGGCGCGCGTCGTCAAATCTGCGATACCCAATCGGCCCGCGCCATGAACGCCCCAGACACGCTCAAGCGGCTCGAAGGCGAGCCCGAGATCCCCTCGCTGACCCCGCGCGGCAGTGCCTCCAGCCACAAGCCGATCATTGCGGCCAGTGTGCTGATCCTGTCGCTTGTCGGCGCGCTGGGCTTTGCGGCCACGCGCTACTTTGGCAAGAAGGAAGCGCCGCCAGAGGCGGCCGTGGACGTGGCCTCCGCCACGGTGACAAAGCTGAAGTTCCAGGACCCTCCGGTCGTGGTGCCGGCCCCGGTGCCCGTCGCCAAGGCCATCCCGGTCGTCGATCAGACCCGCGTGCCCAGCATCGAGGCGGACGCCACCACGCCGGCCACGGCCATACCGGTTCGAGGCACTGCGGGTGGTCGGCCGACAAAGCAGGCGGTGCCGGTCGGTGACGAATCACCGTTCGGCCCGAGCGGCGCCGGTGGTGGATCACTTGCGTCGCAGCAAGGCGCAGCAGCCGATCCGCCGCAAGCGCCGGGCATTGCTGGCGAAGCCCAGGCCAACATGCGGCGCTACCAGAGCCAGCTGGGCAGCATGCTCGGGCAGTTGCAGGGTCTGACCGACAAGGCAGCCGGTGGCGACAAGGCTTCTGCTGCAGCGCTAGCCTCTGCGATGGTCCTGCCGGGGACGAACATGAACGCAGCGGCCCAGGCCAACCCCGCATTGTTCGGCTCGATGGAGCGCTCGGCCACGCCGACCGTGGTGGCCGGCCTGCTTGGCAATCGCAGCCTCACCATGCCCAAGGGCGTGCTTTTCACGTGCAGCCTCAAGACACGTGTGATCTCGGCCACCAGTGGCTTCGTTGCCTGCCAGATCCAGCGCAATGTCTTCTCGGACGATGGCAAGGTGGTGCTGGCCGAACGCGGCTCGCACCTGGACGGCGAATACCGTGTGGTGCAGGTCCGGCCGGGCGTGACCCGCATCCCGGTACTGTGGACCCGGCTGCGCACGCCCAACGGCGTGACGGTGGACCTGGACTCTCCCGGCACCGGCGCCCTCGGCGAAAGCGGCATCGGCGGCTACGTCGACAACCGCTGGCCGGAGCGCATCGGCGCGGCCATGCTGGTGTCGTTGATCGATGACGCCGTGAAGATGGTGGCGACCGACTCGAACCCAGCGACCGGCAACACGACCGTCCTGCTCCCAAGCACGACGGCGGCCGGCTCGAAGCTCGCCGAGAAGGTGCTCGAAGCGACGATCAACATCCCGCCGCTGCTGTACCAGAACCAGGGCAGTGTCGTGGGCGTGTACGTCGCCCGAGATGTGGACTTCTCGAAGGTCTACGCACTGGAGCCGCGATGAGCGCCGCGCCCGTCCTGCGGGCCGTTCCCTCTGTCTTGCGGTCGGACGCCACCGTCACCGAGTTCCTGCAACCGATCCGCGGCATGCTCGATGACAGCCGCGTCAACGAGCTGTGCGTGAACCAGCCCGGCGAGGTCTTCGTCGAACGCGCCGGCGTCTGGCAGCGCCACGAGATCCCCGAGTTCACGTTCCGGCACTGCCAGAGCCTGGCCACCGCCATCGCGACGTTGACCGGCCAGCACACCAACGAACAGAACCCGCTGCTCAGTGCTGCCCTCTCGACGGGCGAGCGCGTGCAGATCGTCCAGCCCAGCGCCACGCCGGCCGACCAGATCGGCGTTTGCATCCGCAAGCCCTCGATGCAGGTGCGCAGGCTGGAAGACTTCGCGGCCCAGGGCCTGTTCGGACGGGTGCGTGAGACCAGCCGCGAACTGGAGCCTTTCGAGCGCGAACTGCTGGACCTGAAAGCTCATGGCAAGTTCGTCGAGTTCTTCCGCCTGGCCGTGCAAATGCACCAGACGATGGTGGTGGCCGGCAAGACCGGCTCGGGCAAGACCACCTTCATGAAGGGCCTGGTCGAAGAGGTGCCGGTCACCGAGCGCCTCATCACCATCGAGGACGCGGCCGAGCTGACGTTGCCCAGCCATCCGAACAAGCTGCATCTGTTCTATTCCAAGGGTGGGCAGGGGGCCAGCGCAGTGTCGGCAAAGCTGCTGCTGGAAGCCTGCCTTCGGCTGCGTCCGGACCGCATTTTTCTGGCGGAGATGCGCGGCGAGGAAGCGTTCTACTTCCTGCGCCTCGCAGCCTCGGGACATCCGGGCAGCGTGACGAGCGTTCATGCCGGCAGCTGCGAACTCGCGTTCGAGCAGATTTCGCTGATGGTGCGGGAGTCGGCAGGCGGTGGCGGGATGACGATGCCGGAGATCAACCGCCTGGCGCGCTCGGTGATCGATGTCGTGGTGCACTTCGGCGTCGATGCCGGTGGGCGCTTCATCAGCGGCATCCACTACGACCCGCAGGCCCGTCGGCGGGAGGCAGCATGAGCCCCTCTTCGAACTCCGGTCATGCGGTTCCCGGCACGCCGGCTGGCCACGCCGTCAAGGCCAGGCCGTTGTCGTCCTCCGCCAAACGTGTGCTGATCGCTGCGGGCGTAGCCGCCTACCTCGGCGCCACCGCGGCGGCAACGGTCTACGGCAGCGCCGCGCTCTACATGCTGTTCCACAAGCAGCGCCCGGCCGGCATCGCGGCCGGCACGATGTCGGCTTTCTGGTCCGAATACTCGGCCGACCCGAAGGAGCGCAAGAAGCTCCAGCTGGCTTTGATGATCCCGCCCTTCGTGCTGCTGTTGCTGGTGCCCATGGGCATCGCAGCCGCCACGCAGAAGCGCCGCGAGCTGCACGGCTCAGCGCGCTTCGCGGGCGCAATCGAGGTACGTGACGCCGGGTTGCTGGGCGGACAGGGGATCATCGTCGGCAAGTACCGGGATCGGTTTCTCACGCTGCCGGGCAAGCAGTCGGTGATGCTCAGCGCGCCGACCCGCAGCGGCAAGGGCGTCGGTGTGGTGGTGCCCAACCTGCTGGCCTGGCAGGACAGCGTTGTTGTCGTCGATATCAAGTCGGAAAACTGGGCGATCACGGCAGGGTTTCGGGCGGCACACGGCCAGGCCGTCTATGCCTGGGCACCGTTCGCCGAAGATGGCCGCTCGCACCGCTGGAACCCACTCAGTGCGATCCGTCTGGCCGGTCGCCACGTCGTCGGCGACACGCTGGCCATCGCGCAGGTCCTCTACCCCACGGACGTAAAGGGCAGCGGCACCGAAGGCTTCTTCAACGACACCGCGCGAAACCTGTTCCTCGGGCTGGCCTTGTACCTGGTCGAGACGCCCGAACTGCCGCGCACCATCGGCGAGATCCTGCGGCAGTCGAGTGGCCAGGGTCAGCCCATCAAGCAGCATCTGCAGGGCCTGATGCAGCGGCGCGTGGAGGGCTGCTCGCATCCGAAGGGACCGCTGTCGGACGCCTGCGTCGATGCCCTCATGCGCTTTCTCTCGACAAGCGACAACACGCTGTCGAGCATCCTGGCCACGCTGAACGCGCCGCTGACGGTCTTCAGCGATCCACTGGTAGATGCCGCCACGAGCGGGGATGACTTCTCTGTGGCCGACGTGCGCCGCCAGCGCATGACGGTCTATGTCTGCATCCCGCCGAACCGGCTGGCCGATGCGCGGGTGCTGCTGAACCTGTTCTTCGCCCAGCTCATCAACCTGAACACGGCCGAGCTGCCCGAACACAACCCGGCGCTCAAGCACCAGTGCCTGGTGTTGCTGGACGAATTCACTGCACTCGGCCGCATCAACATCCTGAACGCCGCCGTGGGCTACCTCGCGGGCTACAACCTGCGCCTGGTGACTGTCATTCAAGCGGTCAGCCAGCTCGAATCGGTCTACGGGCAGCACGACGCCCGCACCTTCGCAACCAACCATGCGCTGCAGGTGCTGTACGCGCCGCGCGAGCAGCGCGACGCCAATGAGTACAGCGAGATGCTGGGCACCTTCACCCAGCAGGAGAAGAGCCGCGGCCGGTCCAACAGTTCGGGCGCGAAGGGCGGCGGCAGCTCGCATTCGACAAACGAGAGTTCTCAACGTCGCGCGCTGTTGCTGCCGCAGGAGTTCAAGGAACTGGGCGTGGACCGCGAAGTGCTGATCCTGGAGAACTGCAAGCCCATCCTGGCCGACAAGATCCGGTACTACACCGACCCGGTATTCATGGCCAGGCTCATGGCGCCGCCTGAGCTGCCCGAGCTCGATCTCGTCACCCATCGGGCCCGGGTCGAGCACCGCGTGCGCCTGGCCGGCGACGACGAAGAGTTCGGCCTCGACCAGATCGCTGTCGATTTCCGCGGCCTGCCCCAGCTGGACGCTGATGCTTCACCCGAGCAGGTGCAGTCTTTCGTCACCGGGTTCTTCGAGGCGCTTGAGGTGGCATCAAACGCTCACGATCGTCCCCTCGACCAAACGACCAACCAGCAATCCAACCTGGAGCCGGCTCGCGCCGCGTAACAGCTATGCCCGTCTACCAAGCCATGTCTCGGACGATCTACAAGGTGGTGACGACCACGTACACCGCCTGCTGCTTCGGCATCGGCGCGCTGCTGCTCACTTCGTGCTCGACGCCCCCGAAACCGCCTTCAGTGGATGAATCCACCAAGCGGCCGGTCAACGCCCGTGCCGCCGTCGATCTGAAGGCCTGCCAGGGCGACTTGAGCCGGGCCACGATCCTCGTGTCCGAGATGGCGCGCGCGGGCGTCGTGGCGACCGCGCTGAACAAGGCGCCGCCGCAGACTGACGCTGCGATGGCCTGCGCCCCTGACGCGGCGGCTGCTGACCCATCTGGCAACCTGGTGGCGGTCGTGCCGTTCGGCATGGGCTCTGCTGCCTGGAGCGTTGAACAGGCGGACGCCGCGGCACTGGTGCGGCGCGCCAAAGACGCAGCTTTGATCATGATTCGCGGGCGCACCGATGCCACCGGTGACTCGCTGCAGGAAACCGCGCTGGCTCGCCGGCGTGCTCAGGCTGCGGCGGAGTTTCTGCAGCAGGCTGGTGTGTCCAAGGACAAGCTGCGGCTGACCTGGCAGGGTGCGGGCGATCGCATTGCGGGACTTCGGCCCGCGGAGCGCGCGCAGAGCCGGCGCGTGGAGATCGAGTTCTACACGGCAGCGCCGATGCTCGTGAGCCTGCGCAGCGGCGCGGCGAACGGCAAGGGCACCACCGCAGCGAGCCTGTGATGAGCATGAACGACAGCAACAAGGCGGGCCAGGGAAGCAGCCAGACTGGCGAAGCTGATTCACTCGACCTCGATGGCCGCCAGCCCCGGAAAGGCCGCGACCGGCTACAAGCCATCGCATCGGCGGGACGGATCGCTGAGACTCAACGCGCTGCCGCCGAAGGCCAGCCGTCAATCGATCCGCTCGTGGCAGACCAGGCGCTGACGCCATCGGAACAGAAGCGCGACAACGGTCCCAGGCCGCAGAACGAAGCCCGACAGCCCCCGGAAACAGCCCTGGTCGATGCGCATGCGCTGAAGGTCATCGACAGCCGACATGAAGGGCTGCAAGCCTTGCCTGCAGGTGCCCTCGGTGCGGTCGCAGCACGGGAAGTAGCGACCAGCGACGCGGCAGTGTTGAACAGCTTTGCCGACAAGACGCTGCAAGCGCGTGCGGCGGCCGTGATGGGTGACACCGCCTATCAGCATCCGGCGTACAAGAGTTCGCTCAAAGAGGTCTCGATGCAGTACGCCAGCCTTGCCGAACGGGCTTCTGCGGACGAACAGCAGCGGTCGGCTGCGAAGGACGATAGAAAGGCGTTCGAGTACGCAGACCGGCGTGACGATGCCGCCGACAGCATCGCTGCCCGGTACGCGACCATGGCGACCGCCGGCCTGACGGTCAAAGACCTGCGGGGTCCTGCACTTGATCGCCTGGCCATCAAGGACAGCCGTGACCTGCTGCTGATCGACGGGTACCCGCCGCATCCACGCGTCGGCGAAGCCAAGGCGCTGGTTGCAGACAGCCTCAAGAGCGATTCCTACCGCGCCACGTTCGATCGGGAGACGGCCGAGTGGGCGACTCACGGCGTGGGTCGGCAGTCCGGCCCCTCGGGGCGTAGCGGGTCGCATGAGTCACTGGACCAGGCGAGTACGTCACCCGCCCCTTCTGGGGACGCAAAGCAAAGTGCCAAGACTCCGGCCTCTGCCGAGCGCGCTGGCATCGACACCAACTCGATGCGCTCGGAGGGTGAAACCGCGGAGAAGCGCCGCGCGATTCCTCCGCTTGAAGACCGCTTCAACGTCAAGCGGATCGGGTTGGTCGAGAAGGAATATCACTTTAGGGACCAGGCTGGCAAGGTTGCCTTCACCGACAAGTTGCTGAGCATCAGCACCGGCAGCGAGAGCCCAGCAGCGCTCAAGGCCATGGTGGATCGTGCAGCCGAACGTGGCTGGGCAACGGTTCGCCTCAATGGATCACCGGAGTTTGTCCGTCAGGGGTGGGTTGCCGCCACCGCGCAGGGGCTCAAGGCTGTCGGCCATACCCCGACCGCAGGTGACCGGGAAGCGGCCATCAAGGAGAGGACGCGACTTCAGGTCAGCCAGGATGCGTCCGCGCCTCAAAGGCCGGACAACGCCATTCAGCGGGTCCAGTCGGCACACGTCGAGCGAGTGAGGAACGACCGAAGTGCGGCTGAGATTGGCGGGCAACGCCAACTGGCGTCCGCGATTGAGAAGGCGCTCGTCGACGGGAAGGTATCTCCCGAACTCCGCGGCCAGGTGCGGGCCATGATGACAGCTGAAGGCGCACGGAGAGTTGCGAGCGGTGAGCGATTCAAGGTCCCTGTGTATGACTCCCGGGCCCCTCGAACTCGTGCCAAGACGACTCAGGCCAACCCGCAGCGGCTCGGCGACCGGGAACGATCGCGCTGACCGTTGGCTGGCCGCTATGCAACGGTCAGCTGTCGCTCGACGTCACCGTACCAACTGCTCCACTCGGCCATAAGCGGGTACTGGTGGAGGGCCGGTAAGGTGCATCTCATCGGATCAACTGGGCGAGGCTGCCCAAGCGTGTCTTCGAGATCGACCTTGAACACTTCGATCGCATACGCACTCAAGCGCGTCGATCTGACCATCGACACGAAGGATCGCGGTCACACCTACTTCAAGCACAATCAACCGTTCACTGACACGGGCGATTGCCGCCGCCGCGATATTGTCAAAACCTATGAATAGAGAACTACTCTCAGCAGTCATGAACAGCGGGGTACAAATAACACTGCGGGGGTCGGTGGCTTACTGTATTCAGCAGAACGAAGAATATTCCAGAGCAAACGATGTAGATATACTGTTTTCATCGCCCGGCGATCTTGATGAATTCATCCTTCGCATGCGTTTGCGCAGAATAAATATTGCACCAGTAGAGTACTTGGCCACGGACAACAATATACCGAGAAAGAGACTCTGCATCAGCTCAAACTCCTCAGGTAGTTTGATTGTTGACGTGCTCATCTATGATAAGTATTTTCCCGACGCGACGCCGATATCGACGGCTTTACCTACGACGCTCTTGCCGACGTCAGAAGAGTTACTAGCGGAAAACCTCCTTTCCATTTCGAGTACGGCCGTTGGAATGAAGCTCAGCAACTGGAGCGCCAAGGGCAAGCGCATCTTGCGTCGCGTTCGCCGGTTGTACGGGGTGACTGATAGCCGGAAAGTACTCCGCTGCTTGACTAGACTCCTCAAGATTCAGAATAACTTCTACGCGACCAAGGTAACAATCGAAGAAGTGCTGGCGGGAGCTCATCGTTATAGCAAGCGGCTCGGGCGATTATTCCTCAGAGAACCAACCTCCAATTTTGATATCTACCCACTCATGCTAGACTATTCTAGAATAATCGAGGGGCACTACGAAACTGATAAAACGGAATTCTACAACAGTAATTATCGTTATGGCTGTTTTTCCAACTTCAGCGCTCACAGGGTAGTCTTTGATCAGATCAGTTGGCCTACTGCGGAACACTGCTATCAGGCGCAAAAGTTCACTGATCGAGTATTGTGGGCAAATATACTCAACCAATCAACGGCGAAGGAAGCAGCTCGCCTAGGGCGGGAGAATGGCGATCACCTTAGAAGAGATTGGAACAGTATAAAGATCTCGAAGATGTATGAAATCGTCAAGGCGAAAATCATACAGAACCCAGATGTATATCTGACACTTATAAGCACCGGCGACTCGAGCATCGTTGAAACAAGCCCTACTGACTCATTTTGGGGAGTCGGCCCAAATGGCAAAGGAAAGAACCACCTCGGCAAGATCATCGAAAGCATACGAGAGGACATAAGATAAAATGGAAACTGGTTGGCTCGCACTAGTATCGGCTGTCTTGGCAGGCGGTCTTTTCAATCAGTTATTCAATGCCTTTTGGGGCGATCGAATCACACACAAACGCGAAATCAGGAAATGGAAAAGAACTGAGAAATACAAGGTGTTTAGCGAGTTGATTGACGTGGTATCGAGTAGCAATCCGGAGTGTGGCTATGACAAGTGGCCAGGAAAGATTCGATCTTTATCACAGCAGGTTTACTTGCTGCACAATGGTGGCAAACCGCCTCAAAAGCTCTGCGATCATTTGGAAGAGGTATTCCAGGTGGCAACTGGTTTCAAATCGGAGGAGGGGGATAAGGAAGAACTTAGGAATCGACTTAGAACCACTAGTTCTCTCCTCCGTCGAGAATTGGCCAGTTCGTTGGAAAATGATGAATAGGATCTTCTACAAATACAGGCCAGTCCAAACCGATTATCATCTGTCGTTTGTGCAGGAGATAATTGCGGAGCGTCGGCTTTACGTGGCGCCGGCTATGCATTTTAGCGACCCATTCGATGGGTTTTCTCGGTCGGAAGCAGGAACTGCTTCTCGGGGCATCTTGTCATTTACAGAACACCGAGACAATAAACTATTATGGGCTTATTATGGTGGTTGGTATAGAGGCGTAATGATAGAATTCGACTTGTGCCTTGGCACTGAGCCATTCAGTGAACTGCGAAGAGTTGAATATCTGCCAGATCAGAGTTTGCTGGCTGAGCGTCTACAGAAATCTGATCCATTTAGCAAGGGAGCTGAATTTGCTCATGAGGGAGAATGGCGTCTTGTTTGCAAAATGGATATGACACATATAACTATTCCTGATGCGGCGATTGCATCTGTGACCTTGGGGCCCTCCTTAGATAATAATTACAAGACGCGATTACAATACATATGCGCGCAGGAGGGCGTGAGAGTTATAGAGTATTCCTCGAACGGAACGATTCCGATGATTTCGTCTAGTAGCACGGCAGGGTCTGATCGATACAAACAAAATGGCAGGCCGCCACCTTGAAACTAACCGACATGGTTCGCTCGTTCATCAACGCGTCATTTGCGGTGAATGTCTTGGCGCGTCCATATGACCGAGGCCTGGACTAGTTCGTGAAGCAGGATCCTCGTACTGCCGTGTGAGCGTCGGCTTTGCGGCGACGAATTTGGCTCGCTGGCGGTCAACAATGGGTCGATTGCCGGTGCTCCCCCGGTGCAGTTGGTCGACAGCAATGTGGCACTGACCCGCCCCTGGAGGCGCAGCACGCGGCAAGAGGCACCGTCTGAAGCGGCGGAACACCAGCGGGGTATCGTTGCCACGCATGAGCCACCCCGCCATCACCCTCGAGGTTCTGCCCGCCGGTTTCGGCGACTGCCTGCTCGTCAGCTGCCCGGTCGGCCGCTCGACCTGGCGCATGCTGGTGGACACCGGCCCGGACGAGGCCTACCCGGCGCTGCGGCGCCGGCTGCTGCAGGTCCCCCACGGCGCCGACGGCAAGAGGCACATCGACCTGTTCGTCGTCAGCCACATCGACCACGACCACATCGGCGGCGCGCGGCTGCTGCTCAGCGATGACGACCTCGGTCTGAGCTTCGGCGACATCTGGTTCAACGCGCCGCCCAGGCCCCGGATCCGGGGTGTCGCCGAGGGCCAGTCACTGGCCGACATCCTCGGAGGCGGAGACAAGGCACTGCCCTGGAACCTGGCATGGTCAGGCCAGCCGGTCTCCACACCGGCCGACGGCGGCGGGGTGGAGCTGACTGCCCCGGGGCTGCCGAAGGTCACGCTGCTGTCACCGACGCCCGACAGGCTCGACGACCTCTACAAGGTGTGGGCGAAGGAGCTGGAGCGCCTGCGCCGCAAGGAGCGCGATCGCGCCGAACGCGAGCCAGCCGCGACAAGGGGTGAATTGCCCAGCATTGAGGCACTGGCCGCCCGCGTGACGCCAACCGACAAGGCGGTTCCCAACGGATCGAGCATCGCCATGCTGCTGGAGCACCAGGGGGCATCGGTACTGCTCAGCGCGGATGCCTTCCCGACCGTGCTGGTGCCGGCGATGGCTGCGCTGGCCAGGCGTCGCGGCATCGCCGGCCCCGTGCCCATCGACGCGGTGAAGCTCAGCCACCACGGCAGCCGGGCCAACGTAACGCAGGACCTGCTCCGGGCCGTCGACGCCAGGCACTTCGTTTTCAGCACCAACAACGCTTACTTCAAGCACCCGAACGCCGAGGCCGTGGCCCGGGTCATCGTCGGCGGCAGGAATCCGACACTCTGGTTCAACTACGACACGCCGTCGAACAGGCAGTGGGGTGCACCTGACCTGATGGCCAGGCACGGGCACGTCGTGCGCTACCCGGAGGGCGATGTGGGCGTCACGATCGAGCTTCCAGCGCGGCGACGGGCTCGTACGGGGTAGCACCCGTGCGCGCAGTCGACACGGCCAATGGGGCGCTCGAGGCTGCGATCCCCGGCAGGCTCATCCATTGAGCTATCGAGCCGTCATCCTGGCGGCCATGCACTTCACGCCTCACACCGCCGTCCCACGGGCCTGCTGGCACTGCCGGCACTTCCTGGCACTGGTCTACCAGGGCACTGCAGCCAGGTGTGCCTTGCCGCCCGGCATACGGGCCATGCCTGACCGTGGCTGCGCGTTCTGGGGGCGCGAGGTCGGCACCGATGACGAGCCTGGGCCACCGGTCACCGCGACGCAACCGACGGGCTCGCCGCGTCAGGATGAGCCTCAGGTGGTGGCATGGGCGCCTTGAGGGGGCCTCGCGAGGGTGCATGGCCTTTCGGCGGGCAGCTTCGCAGTGGGCGCCGTCGCTCGCAGCCGAAGTCTGAAATCACGGTCACGGCCATTGTGGAGAGCTCCACACAATGGCCGGATGCGGGTGCTCCCCCCTGTCCCTGCGCATCGGGCCTCTGAGCCGCCGATAGCGACCGTAGACCAGTGCGCGCAGATCGTGGGTTGGCATCCCGCTACCGACTCAGCGCCTGGGCTCGATCACGCTTTGCAGTAGTCGGAGCCCGTTCCCCAGTGGAACGGTCAGTCTCGTATTGCTTCGCATGATGGGCAGCTACCCGTGCCGCCGCCTGCCCGCCGGGGGCGACCTCCGCCAGATATCGGACCGCCTCTACGGCAAGACGCACGTCCGCCGGATCCTTTGAACTGGCCAGCGCGCGCGCAATCTGCTCCCAGGCCTTGATCGCGTCGGCTCGGACGGCTAGGGCCCGTGCGCTGGTCCGCTGCGCCGGTCGTTGCCGAGTCAACTGCCCCCGGCCCGTCGCTCGTTCTTCCCATAGCTTGCGGTAGTTCCGATTTGCGGCCCGGACTGGTTGCCGGCTGGCCACCGCGTTCACGCCGCGGTCTTGCAGATTCCGAGCAAAGACCGCGCGCCAGCGATCCAGGTCGGCCTTGCGGGGTGACAGGCGAACGCCGTCGTACCGATCGGCACGAACCGAAAGATGCACGTGGGGGGCTCCTTGGTCTTCATGCAGGACGAACACGTACTTGTGCCCCTCAAACAGTTCGCGCGCAGCCTCGGCGGTCGCCGCGCGCACGGCCTCCGGTGGCGTGCCGGCCGGCATCGAGAAGATGATGTTGAAGGCCTCTCGCCTCGGGCTGTCGTCGTCGATGTACGCGCCAGCGACCCGCCACTCGTCGGCCAGCTGGACCAGGCCGTCGCGCCCCTGGATCTTCTCGCCGCGCTCGTCCTCGATCTCCAGCGTCTTGCCCTTGCCACCGACCTCTTCCTTGCCTTGGCGGCCGATGTACCGGAAGTGGGCAGCGATGGCCTTCATGCCGCGGCCACCGCCGGTGATCTTGACCATCACCTGCGTCGCGCCAGGCGATACCGTGCTGCGCACCCGGCTGCGCACTTCGTTCGGAGACATCACCGCAGTCAGCGCGGCCACGGCAGTCAGCAGTGGCAGCTTGCCGCCACCCCCGCCACCCTTGCCCTTGGGGATCGGATAGAACAACCTGGCGCCCCACTCGGACAGCATGCCGTCGGTGTCCAGCGTGTTGCGCGCGGTGTCCTGCGGCACGGCCGGGCGGGCGCCGGCCTTCGATCGGTCGTTGCTCAAGACTTCTCCTTGTGAGGTGTCACCAGCGCCCGGATCGTCGTGACGACCCGTGCGGCCTGCTCGACGTGCTCCCGCAACGCCTGCGCGAAGACCTGCAGGCTCCTGGTGTCCGTGTTCCGAAACCCGCCTTGCATCGCGTTCAGCGACTTGGCGATCTGGTTGATGTTCTTGCCGATCGGCAGCAGCTCGTGGTTCGAGCGCATGAGCGCAGCCACGCCGTCCTTGAGCGGTGTTGCGTCGACCGGCTCGGCCGTCGGCGTTGAGCCCTGACCGATGAAGTGACGAAGCACCAGGCGCAGCGCCGCAGGGCGCGTTCGGAACTGGCCCTGCACCTGGACCTGCTGCAGCAGGCTGGCCAGCTCGGCGTCGAGCACCAGGCGGCCAGGCGGTGCCGCCGATGCTTCTGGCCCCGAGTGCAGTTGCTGATGCTCGGGGTCTGCCGATGCCGCCTCCTGTGCCAGCTCCCGCTGGAGGAGTTCGCGAGTCCATTCAGAGGGGGTGCGACCACCAGCCGCCGCCGCGGCCCGGACACGAGCCGACAGCTCGGGGCCAACATCGACGTGAAGCGTCGCCCGTTGCGAGGCCTGCCTGCCCGTGTTCATCGGGCAGGCCTCGTGACACAAACAAGCCGGCGCAGCCTATCCTGCTCTCCACTCTTTCGCATCTGTGTTTGGTGTCGCATCCCCTCGTGCATCACGACCCCTGGATGAACCAGACGAGCTTGACCATCGCCATCACGACCCAGGTCGCGATGGCGAGCTTCGCCAGGCGAAGCGTCATCCAGCGGTAGGCCTCGAATTCGAACAGCGCGCAATAGGCGCGCCTGGCCCCGATCCAGAGGCAGTACACCCCCAGCACGGCTCCTACGAGCCCGCCAGAGGCGGGCAAGGTCCTGATCCAGTACAGCCCAAGGGCCGGCGCCAGGATGGCGTCCAGCGGCGCCAGGCACCGCAGCGCTGGGGTGCTCGCCCACAGCGCTCGCTCGAAAGTCGGGTTCATTGGTTGGTACTCACTCAGACACCACAAGGACAGCGCCAGGTCGCCGGCTCATACGCACGTCGTACGTACTTTGAGCCGTGACGCACTCGAATCGCCTCCAAAAGCTTGCTTCCAGAGCACCAAACGTACGCTCTGTTGCACAAGAAGGCCGGTTCGACCGGCTTGCATTTACTTTATATGCACTGTTCTTGCATTGCAATCACCTATAGTGTCTCGGTACGCACTTCTCTTGCACTGTTTGTATGTTCAAACAGCAGAAGGTACGCCCGATGCACCCCAATCACACGCACCCTGCCCTCAGCCGCCCCTCGTGGGCGGCCGTCCAATGACTCCGGACGCCTTCACGGCCAGCCTCGAACGAAGCGCAGCCAAGCACCCGCCTTCAAAGGCCCGCCGCATCGCGGCGCTGTTGCCTCAGATCGAGGCGGCCATGGCTCAGGGGAGCCCGCGCGCCCACATCGTCACGGCGCTCCTGGACGTGGGCATCGAGGTCACGCCGCACCAGCTCTCGAACGTCATTGCCCGCCTGCGCAGGCAACTCGAGGAGGCGCCAGGCTTGCCACAGGCAAGGCCGGCGCTGAACGCGACCGCCGGTCCAAAGGTCGACACCGACAGCCAGGCGGGCCCGTCGGCAGTGACCAGGATCGCCAGCGTTCGCACGCTAGCGCCTGCACTTTCGACTGCAGAGGCCGCCAGTCCGACATCGAAGTTCGGTGCGCACGACCCTCGTCTACTGGACGAAGTCATGCGCAGCACTCCCGACATGAAAGCACTCGCCAAGTTGGCGCCAAAGGGGAAACCATGAAAGTCTGCGTCCTGAACTTCAGCGGCAACGTCGGCAAGAGCACGATCGCCGCCCACCTGTTGCAGCCTCGCCTGAACGCCCAGGTCTTCAGCGTCGAGAGCCTGAACGTCGATGCGTCCAGCGATGGCGTCGAGGTGGCCAGGCTGCGAGGCAAGCACTACAACGATCTGTTGCAGCGGCTCATGAAGCTGGACGATGCGATCGTGGACGTGGGCTCGTCCAACGTCGAAGACTTCCTCAAAATGATGCAGCACTACGCCGACAGCCAGGAGGAGTTCGACCTCTTCGTAGTGCCGGTGGTCAAGGACGGCAAGCAGCAGGCCGACACGGTGAACACGATCCGGGCACTTCGCGCCATCGGCGTGCCGGCCGCGAAGATCCTGGTGCTGATCAACAAGGTCGAGACCGACGACGATCTGCGCACCGACTTCGCCGGTGTGTTCGGGTTCTGCGCCAGCGGTGAGGCGACGATTCCGGAGGGCGGCGTCATCTTCGCGAATGAGCTGTTCGCCATGCTCAAGACACAGCAGCTGTCGATCGGCGCGCTGAACGACGACGCGACGGACTACCGGCAGCGGTTGCGTGTGGCGGCAAACGAGGACGAACAAGATGCTGCGATCCAGATGATCGCCATGAAGCGCCTGGCAAAGACCTGCAACAAGAACCTGGATGCCGCGTTCGCCGCGCTGTTCCCGGAGACGCTACAAGCCTCGCTTGCACTGTCCGTCGCAGCGTGATGGCAAACTGATGGGCAATTCGCTGGACGCAAGATCGGCGCGCGAAGCGCTGATCGTCGAAGCACTTCGCGGCGTCGACACGGTGCTCGCCGCGGCCGACGCGGTCGGCGAGCGTCTATCGGCCAGCTCGCAGCGGCTGGAATCTGCCGCTGCCGGGCTGACCGCTGCCGGCACGGTGTACTCGGCCGAGGTGGCGCAGCTCACCGAAGCGACGAAGAAGGCCTTGGCCGACTACATCGAGCGCCGCGCATCTGCCGCGACCACGCAGGCACTGGCCGACCATCGCAAGGCGATGACGGACGCAGCCACCCTGGCGTTTGCCGAACAACTGGCCCCGGCGGTGAGGGACATCGCCCGCCAGGTCGAACTCCACGGCAGCCTCGTTCGCACCAGGCTCGCGCCCCTGCTCGCCACGCTCGTCCTCGGGGCCGTGCTCGGCATCGGCAGCGCGGCTCTTTGGATGCGATGAACAACAGCGACAGCTGTACTTGCCACGACCCGCGCTCTGGCATGAGTGCCCCGGGCTACGGAGTGCATCCCGCTTGAGCGGGTTGCAGCCCTACCGGGCCGGCTCCTACCGGGGCACGCGGCAGTCCCCCGGACTGCCGCGCAAGCTCTGCATGCCATCGGGAACCGGCGGTGGCGTGCGACGGCTCTTTGCTTGTCATGAAGGAATTCGGGATGACGCATTTTGCAAGGACGGGCGAGAAGCTGGGAGCGACGTTGGCGGTCGCGACTGAAGGAATCAAGGCACCGATCCGGTTGCCGGTCAGCACAGCCCCGGCGCTGGTGCTGAGCAGCGGCACGCTGGAGGCGCTGAAGTGGCTGGCGTTGCTGTTGATGACGCTCGATCACGTCAACAAGCACCTGCTGCACACCTCGGTGCCTGAGCTGTTCGCGGCAGGGCGTCTGGCCCTGCCGCTGTTCGGTTTTGTGCTGGGCTACAACCTGGCCCGGCCTGGTGCGCTGGCCAGTGGCGGCTACTCGCGCACAGCGCGCCGGCTGGCGGTCTTCGGCAGCATCGCCACCATTCCATTCATCGCGCTCGGTGGACTGGGTTGGGGGTGGTGGCCCTTCAACATCATGGCGACGCTTCTGGTCGCCACACTTTGCGCGTGGCTGATCGAGGTCGGTGGGCCGGCGCGGCTGGCGGCAGCTGGCGTGGTGTTCATCGTCGGCGGCGCACTCGTCGAGTTCTGGTGGCCAGGACTCGCGGCCTGTCTGTTGGCCTGGTCCTACTGTCGCAGGCCGAGCTGGGTGACGCTGGCACTGTGGATCGGCGCCCTTGCCTCGCTGTACGTCATCAACCGCAACCTGTGGGCTCTCGCCGCATTGCCGCTCATCTTTGCGGCCACACGCGTCAACATAAACGTGCCACGCGGCCGGCTCGGCTTCTACGTGTACTACCCCGCGCACCTGGCAGTGCTGTGGGGTCTGGCGCGGCTGCTGTAGCGGGATTCCCAACGGCTGCCTCCCGGCAACTTGATTGGGAGCATAGCCGGCAGGAAACGACCCCTTGCCGTCCTACAAGTCGAGTGCCAAAGCAGCATGAAACCGACCTTCGACAGCAAGAACCCGGCGGGTGAGAGCCAACGCGTGAGCGCGGCTTCTGGTCTGCCCTCCGTTGCATGAGCTCCAGCGATGTTGTCAGCAGGGGCGTGGTGTTGCAGCACAGCGCTTGCCTGCGGCGTTGGTCCCTTGCGTCAGGGCTGGGCGCGCAAGAACGCTGCGATCTCCTGGTTGACGCGGTCGGCATGCGTCACCGGCGCCATGTGCCCAACGCCCGGCATCAACTTCAGCGTGGCCTGCGGCAACAGGCCTGCCAACTTGGGCAACAGGTCGTAAGCGGAAGATGGGGAGTGTTCACCGCCCAGCAGAAGGACGGGCATGGTCAGGCTTGCCAGTTCGGCGGGGGACCAGGCCTCGGCGAAAAGCGCGTCAGTCCACTGGCGGATCGGCCGCATCGACTCGGCCATCGGTCCGCGGCGTGCCTCGGGCGTAGCAGCCCAACTGCCCGGACCCATCCAGAAGTCAATGAAGACTTCGGCCGCAGCGTGAAGGTCACCCCTGTCCACTGCGCCCATGGCCGTGGTGGCCGCAGCGGCGATTCCGGTGGCCGCAGGGTCACCCGGGCCGGGCCGGTTCAACAAAGGGAATGCCGTGGGCTCAAACAGCACCGCCGACGCCACCTGCTGCGGCCAGGCCTTCGCGATGGCCAGGGCCAGCGCCGCACCATAGGAATGGCCGACCAGGTGGAAGCGGTCGCCCAGGGATTGCAGCAACGGTGCCAGCGCGTCCAGCTCATGCTGCAGCCGGGCACCCGATGCGACCGGCCAGGGCGCGCTGCGACCGGCGCCCAGCAGATCGGGCGCCAGCACGTGGAAGTCGTTCGACAGCAGTTCCATCAAGCCGCGCCACTGACCGGACGAACTGGCGTTGGAGTGCATGCACAGCACCGGGAAGCCCTGCCCGGCCTCGCGAACGAATGGGGGTATTGCAGCGGTCATCAAGTGTCCTCTTGCGGCGGTGCGACAGCGATGGCCGCCGGGCGAGCATAGGCAATCTAACCACCGTTGTCATTGCCCTCTGTGTGGGCCAGGACAGGGGTTGACAGGACCTGGCCGGAAGGCGCATTCGTGGCCGGCGGCTTCAGGCCGGTGCGCACTGGCCGTCAAGTTCAGGGCGGTCATCGGCTCCGACGCTCTCGCGCTCGGCCGCGCCCGGTTGCCGCAGCATGTCGCCTTTGCGCCCGACCGCAGCCTGTTCCTGCAGGCCGACGGCTGATTGCGCACACCATCCGGGTTGGTGCCGATGGCAGCGCAGCCGGGCCGGCGCACGATGACCGTCACGCCGATGTCGATTCTGGGTCGAAGGAGGACGCGATGAACGACGCCGCGGCTGATCCCGGCGATGCCGCCGACAGGGTCGACATGCGCGACTCCGGCTGGCGCGCCGACCCGCACCCGCTGCTGCGCCAACTGCGCGAGCGCAGCGCTGTGGCGCGCGACGTGCTCGGCATCTGGCTCGTCGGCCGCTACGCCGACGTCAATGCCGGCCTGCGCAGCACCAAGCTCAGCCGCGAGCCCTGGCGCACGCCGGTGTACCGGCAGCTGCGCCCGTTCATCGCCGACTCGCCCATGGAGGCGATGGTCGAACAGTGGATGCTGTTCAACGACGCGCCGAAGCACACGCGCCTGCGCCGGCTCGCCAACCACGCATTCCGCCCGCCGGTGATCGACGCCTTGGCCGAGCGGATAGAGGCGGTGGCCGACGAACTCATCGACGCCCTGCCGGCCGACGGCGCATTCGACCTCATGGCCGCCTTTGCGCAGCCGCTGCCGGTGCGCGTGATCTGCGACGTCCTCGGCCTGCCGGCCAACGACTTCGCGACCACGAAGGCGTGGTCCGACGCGCTGGCGCTGATCGTCGAGCCGGTGCGCCGGCGCGCCGATCTCGAAGCCGCCGGCCGCGCGGCGCAGGAGATGGCCGACTACCTGCGCGCTCATATCGCCCGCCACCGAGCCAAAGGCATGCGCGACGACCTGCTCGGCGCGCTCGTCGCGGCGCAGGACGACGGCTCGCTCACCGACGACGAACTGCTCGGCAACCTGATCCCGCTGTTCGTCGCTGGCCACGAAACGACGACCAACCTGATCGGCAACGGCGTGCTGACGCTGTTGCGCCACCCGGGCGAACTGGCGCGGCTGCGCGCCGACCCCGGCCTGACCGGGACAGCCGTCGACGAGATGCTACGCTACGAGGGCTCCGTCAACATCATCGGCCGCCACCCGATCGAGCCATACCGCGTCGGCGACGTCACGATTGAGCCCGGCGAGACGATCTTCTTCCTGCTCGGCGCCGCCAACCGCGACCCTGCCGCCTTTGCCGACCCCGAGCGCTTCGACATCGGCCGCACGCCGAACCACCAGCTCGGCTTCGGCGCCGGCATCCACTTCTGCATTGGCGCGCCGCTGGCGCGGCTCGAGGCGCGCATCGCGCTGAACCGGCTGCTGGCGCGCTTCCCGGCGCTCGAGGGCGTCGACGAGGCGCCGCGCTGGCGGCGGCTGATCAACCTGCGCGGACTTGAAGTGCTGATCCTGCACGCGGTGGCGGTGCCGGCCGCCTGACAGCGCTGGCGGCGCGCGGGTTGCGCTGTCAGCATCGGCGCACTCAACCGCCCTGGCGGCGCGGCTCGTGCCTCCGTTTGGTATCCCTGAGGCGGTCTCGCGGCCAAGTAGGCCTTCCAAACCTCGCTGTGCCTGGCCGCTAATGCCGAACAGTGGGTGCGCCTCTGGCCGGTACGCGGTGTTGGTAGTTGACGGAGTCATGGCGGTTCGGTGTAGCCGACAGCTTCAGGGTGTCATGATCAGAGCGGTTAGGGACCGCCCTCGACCCGAAGCGGACCGACGACTCGGGTCATCCGGACCGGACGTCCGACGATGGCGACAAAACATCCCATGCAGATGCGCGCAAGCGGGTTCGCCAACCCTGTGATCGACCGCGATGCCCGCAGCCTATCCCAGCCCCTGATAGCGCCGGATAGAGGCCGCGACTTCCCGTGCCGGGAGTCGGACCGTGTCGTCGGCGGCGAACAGCGCGAGCGCTTCGAGCAGGGTCTCGACGGGCACGAGATTGTGCCGGTGCAATTCGTCGATGACCCACAGCACGCCGCGTACCTCGATCGCGCAGGACGCGGCATACGTACGCAGCGCGCCGTCGCCCGAGAGCAGCACGCACCCCGCGTGCTGCTCAGCCAGCACGAAGGCGAAGCCGTCGTGGATCGAAAGGCGTGGCAGCTGCCGGGTCACGTCCACCGCGCGCAGGACACTCTCGCCCGGGAGGTCGATCACCCGCAACCCGCCACGCACGAGTGCGCGCTTCTGCGCCGCCGTGAACTTCACCAGTTCGCCGTCAAAGAGCGTGTTGGGGATTAGCAGCTCGTAGGGAAGCCGGACGAAGGCGTCCAGGAGCGACGCCTTCCGGAGGTCGATCAGACAGCTACTGTCACTGACGACGATCCGCATGATCTGGGCGCGGCCCTTTGAGTCCCACTTCGACTTGTTCTACGGGAATGCGCAGCAGCTCTGCCGCCTTGCTTAACGAGATGAGTTCCTCCGCAAGCGCCCGGTAGCACAGCCGATCAAATCGCCGCGCCCGCTCGCGCTGCCCGATCTCGTTCTGGCCTTCCAGAGGCTCCGGTTCCTGCGTTCGCCAGCCTCGCGCGATGGTCTGGTAGGCGTAGATCAACGTGGACTCGGAGATCACATCAAGCTGCCGGAGCCGCATCAGCAGTGCCGCGCCGCTCACGCGATAGATGCGCTTCAGGTCAATGATTTCCTTGTAGCCGAATGCGTTGCGATGCTTGCCAACCTCGCGAAGCAGGTGCTCCGCAGGCATCAGGAAGGCTCCGGCAAAGAGATTGGCCGCCTTCTCCTCAGCCTTGTCGTCAAGGCTGTCGGTATCGATCAGCCGGTGCGCAAGCTCATGCGCCAGCGTCAGCCGCCGACGCTCAAGGGAGAAGCGGTTGTTGACGACGATGACCGGGAGGGCAGCCTGTCCCTTCGGACGCTGCACCATGCACGTGAACCCGGAGACCCGCTCCGGAAGCTCGATCGTCAGGACCTTGAGACCCTTCTCCTCAAGGAGTTCGGTCATGTTCGGAATCGGATCGATCCCCAACTTCCACGTCTTGCGAACGTCGTTCGCCAGCTTCTCTGCTTCGGCGATGCCCTTCAGCGCGTGCGGCTTCGCCAGCGGACAGTTCCACTGCGCGCTGTCCAGGTCGAGGATCACCTCGATCTGGAGATAGCGCTCGATCCACTCCAGAACCTCGGTCTCGACGTTCGCGCGGTCGCGCGCCGTCGTGTTGGCCTTGGTGCGGAATTCGACGCCCGCAAGCGAAACCTCCTGCGTGTCGAACAGGTAGGTCAGGGAGACATTCAGGGCCTTGGCTAGCGCCAGCAGCACGCCGGAGCTTGGGGTGCTCTCGCCGCGTTCGTACTTGCCGATGGCCTGCGCGGTGACGAGTTCATCGATCGCCGCCGACAGGTCTCGCAGGGAGAGCCCGGTCTTTTTGCGGGCCAGTTTGAGGCGGTCCGCGAGCATGGCAGTGCTCCTCTCAGTGTCAGTTGTCGTTTTCTTCTTCTCGTATTTATTGTAAACTGGCAGCGTCCCTCAGTCAACCCAATTCGGAGGTCCGTATGAGCAAGGGAAAGAGTGGCGGTTCCAGCGGGTTCAAGGTCGGTCGCGACGCCAAGTCAGGCCAGTTTGTTCCCGTCAAGGAAGCGCAGCGCCGTCCCGCAACGACCGTTGTCGAAACCATCAAACCGAAGCCGAAAGGCAAATGAAAGTGCCGCCATGAACAACCTGTTCATCTCCTACGACCTAAAAAATCCCGGCCAGAACTACGACCGCGTCATCACCGCGATCAAGGAACTCGGCTCATGGGCGAAGGTTCAGTACTCGCTGTGGTTCGTCAGCTCGACGTACACCGCCAAGCAGGCTGCCGACATTGTTCAGCGTGCGCAGGACGCGAATGACACCCTGATCGTCATCGACGCGACCAACAATGATGCGGCCTGGTACGGCCTCGGCACTGAGGTCAGCGAGCACATCCAGAAGCACTGGAACCGGCAGACCGCCGGGGTGAGCCGCTACTGAGCGCACTTGGCCACGCGTACCAGAGATCGCCATGAGCAAGAACACACCACCATCCACTCCGCAGCCGGGAATGCTGGAGCACAAGCCGACCAAGGTGGACGGCGGGCTGCCAGTGCCGTCGCTGGTCACGCGACCGCCGCCGCCGAAGCAGAGCGGCGGCGGAAAGTAGTGACCGTGACAGCCCCGCCTGAAGTCAGCGACGAGATCAGGAAGGTCTACGCCGATCACGTCGCCGAGATCAACAAGCGCGAAGTCTCCAGCTCTGAGAATTTCGACAAGGCGGTGCTGACGTTTTCAAGCGCGGGCCTCGCGCTCTCTGTCGGCTTCCTGAAGGACTTCGTGCCGATTCAGAGCGCGACAGCTCCGTGGACCCTCTATTGGTCGTGGGCGCTCTTCACGGCGGCGACCTGCGCCACGATCATCTCGTTCCTCGTCAGCAGCCAAGCGCTGGAGGCGCAGAAGGGCCACGCCTATGCCTACTACATGCAAGGCGACGACGACGCGCTCAAGCGCGGGAACGCGTGGGATCGCGGCACCAGAGTCCTCAACAACACGTCGGGCGGGTCCTTCCTGATTGCGATGGTCCTCTCCGTCGTGTTCATCTCCATCAACCTTGAAACGGGCAGCGCCATGAAAGACAGTAACACCCAGCACTCCGACAGCAGCGCCGAACTACTGAAGAAGGGCCTCACGGTGCCGACGATGCAGCTGGTGCAGCGCCCGCCCGCGCAGCCAGCATCCGGACAGACGACGCCTGCGTCAACTCCCGCAAGCACGCCCGCGCGCAAGTAGGCGCGCACGACCACAGTTGCCGTTGCGCAGCGGTGGCGATCATTCATGCCGACTAGACCGCCAGTCCCAAAGGCGCGATGGGATGGGGATCGGCCCACAACCCCAGGCCCGCAGACTTCGCCTGAGTTTCCAGCGCAATCAACGCAGCGTCGTTCGAGTAGCGCCGGAACACCCACGCGAAACCTCGCCGGACCTGCTCGGCGTTCACATCGAGGCCATCGACAGACACCTGTGCGACCGGGCGGCCATACCGGTCGAGCGACTTCTACGCCAGCTCGACCTGCCTCTTGCCGACCAGCTCACGGAGGGACTGCTCCGATCGGCGACCGAAGGCCCGGGCCTTCTCGGGTGCATCGATCTGGGCAAGCCTGATGCGGACCGAATGCCCGTCGATGCTCACGTACAGCGTGTCCCCGTCGGCTACACCCGACACAAGGGCGGGGCCGCGGTAGGCGGAAGGCACCGGCGTAGCTTCTGCGCCAGGCGCATCCTCGCGGGCGCCGACCTGGCCAACGCTGAGAAACAGCGCGAAGGACAGGCCAGCGATAAGCGCGCACCGACGATTCAAAGTGACGCCCATCAACGCGAACACACCGGCCGACGACTGAGGATTGTGCGAACCAGCGTAACGCCTGGACCGCGCTGGGCAGGGGTGATGACGGTGCCATGGTGGGCACCTCGTACAGCGATGCGAAACATGAAGCGGCCTTGTTGTTGTCAATCTGCTCGACCAGTTCGCGCCGGCGTTTTCGCCGCGCCATCGGCTGACCGAAGCGAAGCCCTTCCTTCTGAAACTATCCGGCGCGGCTGACCCATCCACCATGGTCCCATGTCGTGCAACGCGTCGCCCCGACACGGATTGATGTAGAGCTCGGCCACGTCGACCAGCTCGGCGATCAGCGCGGGGTCGCTGACCGAGATCGAGCCCGAACCGGGCGAGCTGGCCAGCTCGCACAAGTTCATCGCCAACGGCTGGCCATCTTCGGCGCCGGGTCCATGCGCCCACTCGATCCACCGTCTTGAGACCTTCATGGCAAGTCCGTGGAAAGCAAGAGCGCCGCGAGGCGCCTGGCCACTTCAAGATACCGAGGCCGATGGCCGAACAGTTCGGCATCGCTGCGGGCGAGCGCGCGCTTCATGAGAAGCAAACGATAGGCGTGGTCACTCATTGCGGATTCCCCTTCACAGAACACGAACCAAGGCCGTGGCGTCGGCGACCGATACGCGCATGTCACCGACGCGGACCGTGTAGCCGCGCGACATGCGGACATCGCGCGGCGCCGACCGCCCGGTCTTCTGCAGCCACGCGCCGACCAGCCAGGCCATGCCGGCGGGGCTGCTGGTGTAGTGCGGGCAGGCCTGGTGCGCAGGCTTGCCGTCCAGCTGGGTGGCGTAGCCCTCCAGCGCTTCGGGTGTGAGGTCTTGGGATGCCATGGGCAAAGCCCCTGATTCGGGTAGGTGGATCAGTGCTGCACCGGCTGGCCGGCTTTCATGATCCGGTCGGCGGCGCCGAAGATCCGCTTCGCGCTCTTCTCGGGCAGCGCCGCGCCCTGCAGCCAGCCCTGGATGTAGAAACGGCTCTCGGCCTGGCCGGGTAGGTCCAGCAGCGCACACAGCAGGTAGGCAACGCCTTCGGCCTCGGCCTCCTCGATCTGGCGCGTCAGGATTTCGTCGTCGTGCATTTCGGCGATGGCGGTGTGACCGAGCACCACATGGGCCATCTCGTGAATCCGGGTCTTGTGCTTCAACGGGTTCATCGGGTTGAGGCCGATGGATCGCGCACGGGCATAGCCCAGATGGTTGCCCTGCAGGTGCTCGAAGGGCTCTTCGATGATGTCGAGTGCAGCCATGGCGGTGACGGCATCCCATGCGGGCGTGATGCTCTCGGCGGTGAACTCATCGCCTTCGGTCTGGTTCAGTGAAAACCAGTTCGGGCGCAACATGAACATGCTGAAGGTGCCTCCCTCGCCTGCTTCGACCGATTCGGCCGGTGCGTCCTTGTCGGCGCGGCGTTTCACGCTGATGGGCATGAACAGGCTGATGGCCTTCTCGCCCTTCTTCACGAACCGGCCTTTCTCGCGCCATGCGTTGAAGCTCGCGATGGGCGCCAGCGGCAAGCCCTTTCCGAACAGTTGCAGCGCGGCCAGCATCTGATTGCCGATGCTGTAGTTGTGAAACGCCCGGTAGGCCTGATTCATCACGCCGGGTTGCGTCAGCGCGGCCTGCAGGATCGTCCGCATGTCGCCCAGCTCGTGGGCTTGTCCACCCCCTGCCTGACCTTCTGCCTGTTGGCCAGCCTCGGGGCCGAGGAACTGCGGATCGGTGGTGTCGGTGATGGGGTGGTTGGACTGTGCGTTCATGCTGGTGGCCTCGTGTGGTGGTTGAAATCTGCCCGTCGGTTTCGCCTCGACGCATGAACAGCGGAAGCCAGGCAGGACACAAGGGCATGACCGCAAGCCGCAGCTCGAAGCGCAGCGAAGAGACCGGGTGAGGACGTGGGCGCAGCCTTCACCCTTGAGGCATGACTGGATGCCGCTATGCGTCGGAAAGAGGCGAACCGACAGGCAGATCAGCCACCCCGAGCAACCGAACGCACAGGCCGTCTTCCCACCCCATAGACGACACGCGCGAAGGCTTCCCAGCTGAGCGATTCATCGCCGCACTGCGGCGCACTTCAACCAGCGCAGCGCAGGCCCGAAGCCGAGCGCAACGCGCTGGGCTTGCCGTGCGGGGTTAAGGCCAGCGCCGAAGGGGTGTCTCGCGCATGGGCAACCCGAGTGCAGCGAGTGGGCGACCAGGCACGAGTCGTCCCTGCTTGAGCGACTCTCCCCATCCCCATCCCCGGCGCACAGCGCCCACGATGCTGGCCACCGGGGCTCTGGCCAGCGCCCTCGGGGCAGCGCCCCGAAGAGAGCGCCCCGCCTGGCTGGGTCAGGCCTGGGCCTCGGCCCGGTAGCCTTCCCAGCGGACGATGGTGGCCTGCGCCGACTCGATGGCCGACCGCGCGCGCTCCAGGTCGTCCCCAAACCGTGCATGCACCAGCGGCAGCAAACCGGTGACGATGACGATGTGGCGCTCAAGGCGCGCCCGTACGTCCACCGCCACGAACTCCTGGCGCGTCGCGCCGGACAGGTCGCGGCGGTTCCAGTTCAGGGAGTCCACCGCTTCGCGAAATTCACCGATCTTCATAGCAGTCCTTCAGTTGTGTTCGGTCGGCACGGCCGTCACCCGCTGGTGTGCGGACAGCGGCCGGGGTTGGGTCGTCAGGTCAGGCCGTGTTGCCGACGCGAGCGCGAAGCGGCGAGGGAAGCCAGCGGGTGCCCTGCAGCAGCGCCTCGGCAGCGGCAACCGCCTCGCCCTTCTTGAGCTTGGCCAGCGGTGCGGCCTTCTCGATGGATACCGCCTCGGTCACCGCCTCGACGATGCGTGCCTTCGGCACCTGCGCGAGATAGCTGCTAGCGGTCGGTGTCCACCAGTCGGCCATGTCCAGGCCCACCGCAGCGGCCAGGGCGTCGCCGGTGGTGTCGGCCTCACGTCCGCTCATGGCGCTGACGGACAGCGCCGAGCAAAGCGCCAGCAGTTCAAGCAGCGTGTCCTGCGGCTGACCGATCAGCCAGGGCAGCAGTCGATCCGCATCGCCCGGGAGGCGCTCGCGCCAGTTGTCCAGCCGGTTCGCCAGTTCGCCCCACGCGCGCGACGCCTCGATGTCGTCGGCCACGCCCTTGAGTGCGCTGTCGCAGTCATTGGCCCGCAGGTTCAGCGCCGACACGGTGCGGTGCATGCCGCCCGCGTAGCCGATCACCAGCTGCTGCACCAGCGTGTGCGCCAGCGCAGCCAGGGCAACGTGGGTGTTGTCCGACATCAGCACTTGCAGCGCCTTGGTCTTGTGGGAAGTCAGCTTGCGAACAAGGCTCTCGGGGTTCGCGCTGGCTTGTTGCTCGGCGCCCTCCCCTGTGTCGCTGGTTGCCCCGTTCGTTCCAGGTGCGCCGGACGCTGCCGCCTTCGCCGCCTGCTTGCGGTCTTCCGGCTTCACCATGCCGCGATGCACGATCACCTCGCCGTTGCGGTCGAGTGCCACCACCACACCGGCAAAGGCCAGGATGTCGGCGGACCACTCGCTCAGGTCGTGGCGCAGCTTTTCCAGCTTGGCGTCGATGGCCTCGACTTCGGCTTCCAGCCCGCTCGCCTTTGCCGAATCGAAGCCGGGATCGTCGTCGCTCTCTTCGGCGTCGTAGAGGTCTTCAAGGCCATTGTTGGTTTCCTCCCTGGCGGCCAGCAGCGTATCGCGCGCGGCTAGTTGCTCCGGCGTCGGCGCGCGCTGCTTCATCGTTGCCACCCCGAAGCCCTGCCGCTCCGAGTGGTCGAAAGAGGTCCGCGCCTCTGTCCATGCCCAGCCTTCGGCCTTGAAGACTTGCGCCCGCTCGGTCAGTCGTTCGATGGCCAGACGCTGCAGCAGTTCGGCGTCGGTGATGTAGCCGCTACCGGCATCCTCGAACAGGTCGCGCACCACGACACCGCCCGCTGCCTCGTAGGCCGGGATGCCGACGAACTTGGCAAGGGGGTCCGTGGACGCATCGATTTCGCGCCCGAGCAGCAAGCGGCGCAGGCCGCTGGGGTTGCGGTTGTAGGACGGCGTCGAGTTCCAAACCCGCTCCTGCGCGGCGTGGTCGTCGGTGATCGCCAGCGCCATCAGCTGGTCAAGGTTGATCTTGTCCTGCCGGAACAACTCGAACAGCACCGGCGACACCTTTGCCAGCTTCAAGCGGCGCTGCACCGTCAGCGGGGTGATGCCGAAGCACACGGCCACGTCTTCCACGCCGGCCCCTGCGGCGATCATCTCGGCGAAAGCCGTGACGGTATCGGCCACGCTCATCACAGCCCGGCCACTGTTCTCGGCCATGCTCGCGGCGATGGCGGCATCGCGCGTGATCAGCCGGCAAAGAATGTCGTTGTCGAGCGGGATGTCACCGGCCTTGGCCAGCAGGACCAGCGCACGCAGGCGACGGCCGCCCGCCGCGACACCATAGTCCCCGGTCGACTTGCCGCGCTTGGTTTCGTCGGGGTGAACGATGAGGTTCTGCAGCAGGCCCTGGGCCTTGATGAGTGCGGCCAGTTCGCTGACATCCTCACCACCAGACTTGCGCACGTTGAAGGCGGACGGTACCAGGCGGGACAGCGGGATTAGCACCAGGTCGCCCAGCGTGAATGCTTCGTCTTCGACGGTCAATGCCGGCTCGGTGGCTCGGCCCTTCGTCGTGCTCTTGGTCGGCCCTTTCGCAGTCGATACACCCTTCCCCTTCCCTTTGCCCTTGGCATCTGCTCTTTGGTGAGTCCCGGGGGCGAGGAACCGCGCCTTGGTGGTGCTGGTTTGTGCATGAAGGGTGCTGTGGATGGTCGTTGCGCTCATGGCTGTGTCCTTTGCGGTGGTTGAAAAATCTGCTCTTCGGAGCCGTCCCGACGCATGAACAGCGACAGCCAGGCAGGACACAAGGGCGCGCCCGCAAGCCGCAGCTCGAAGCAGAGCAAAGCGAAGTGCAGAGACCGGGTGAGGACGTGGGCGCAGCCTTCACCCTTGGGGCATGAATGGCTGGCGCTATGCGTCGATCAAGGGACGGACCGACAAGAGCAGATCGACCACCGCGCTCTGCGGGCCATCGGGCGCAACGACCGGCTTTCCACAGCACTGGCAACACGCGCGAACCTGCAGGGTGAGCGATCTACCGCCGCGCAGCGGCGCACTTCAGGTCTGGGTTGGCCTGGTGGGTGGCAGCCCACCGCCCGAGTCGCAGGCGAGAGAAGAAGGGGCGACACCGCGGCCGCCCCAATGCGAACGTGTCAGAGCAGACCACGCTCAGCGAAACTGACCACTACGTTCGCGGTGACCACCAGGTGATCGAGTACGCGCACGTCGACCAGCTGCAGAGCGGTCTTCAGGGTCTGCGTCAGGTACTCGTCGGCACGGCTCGGCTCCGCTGCGCCCGACGGATGGTTGTGCGCCAGGATGACCGCTGCCGCGTTGAGCGCCAGGCTCGTCTTGACAACTTCGCGGGGATAGACCGAGGTCTGCGTCACTGTGCCCCGGAACATCTGCTGCAGCTCGATGACGCGATGCTGCGCGTCCAGGAAGACGACGCAGAAGACTTCGTGCTCCAGCGTGCCGATCGCCAGACGCAGGTAGTCCTTCACGTCCTGCGGCGACGATAGCGTCACGCCGGGCTTCACGCGCTCCGCCAGCACGCCCCAGGCCTGCGAGAGAACTTCGTCGGCACTGGCCACGCGGTACTGGCCATCGACGTCACGGACCAGCAGCGCGTTCGTGAACCGGGCTTCCGTGGAAGAGACAGCGAAGGAGAATGAAGACTGCGACATGAGGAACTCCGGTCTTGATCGGGCGGGATTGCCCGAGACCGAATCCCTCACGGCGCAGCGCAGCGGTCAGGGTTCGAAGACGACCGAAGGGCGCAAGGGAGCGCCACGCGCTCACGCAGACCTTGACGGCGAGAACGACGTGATACGGTGGGTCGACACAGCAACCCACACCCCCACCACACCACCGACCTGGGTCTTGCGACAAGCGAAGCGCGTAGGGCTAGGGTGGCCTGGAAGGTGACGGCGCGCCGGCAGTCCCGCAGGGGCCAAGCGCGACGGCGCGCGCCTGGAATGGGCATCCCGGTTTTCGCACTGGCGAAAAAGCCTCTGGCGAGACTTGGACCGTCCTGGATCTGGGCCTTGCCGATCACCCGATGGCAGCCGCTCTGACGCCCTCGTCGAACGACCTGTGCTCTACCGATCCAGCCCTTCTTGTGGCCGCCCCGAAGGTGTCGCCCTGCCCTGCTTCTGCAGCACCACGAAACGCGTCTGCTCGGACCGCACACCCTGGCGAACCATGTCCGGCACCCCGTCACGGTCCAGCCGCTGAACCAGCGTGGCCCATTGCGTTGCGATGCGCTGGCGCTCGCCATCCGGCAGCGGCTGCCGCCGAAGGTCTTCAAGCGCTTTGACCGGCGCCACCTTCGAGGCCCGCGACGAGTACAGCTCGCGCCCCTGGCGGTCGACAAAGCGGACGACCTTGGCCAGCTTGACCACCCCCGCCAGCGTCTTCGGCATCTGCGCCAACGCATCGGCGTGGTAACTCGGCAGCGTGAACCTCGGCAACGCGCTCGGCGAAGCCAGGCCGGTTGCGAATCGCTCGTAGATTCCCAGCTGGCTGGCTTCGGGATCCACGACGACGCCACGCATCTCGAACCCGAAGCCTTGTGCCGTGAACTGTTCGGCGGTGCGACGCACGACCTCGGGCTGGCGCATCGTGGTCTCGATGACGGCATGAAAGCGCCCGGCGGCAGCCTCTCGAATGGCGCGCTCGACCCACAGGCCCACGTCGGCGCCGGTCTTGTCGGCGGCCGTGCTCCGGTCCGCCGCCACCAGCGCCGCGTACTGCGGGTGAAACGGGCGCAACTCGTCACCATTGATGTACGCAACGCCACCGCCGTGGCGCATCAGGTCTCGCACCGCCTGCACCGTCGCTGCCGTCTTGCCAGCCCCGGGCTGGCCGCCCACCATGATCAGCTCAGGCGCTGCGCTGGCCGACAGGTCTTCGAACAACAGCGGCCGCACCAGGTCGACATAGACGCGGTCGAGCACCGCATCGTCAAGCAGGCGCGTATTCAAGCTGGCACAATCGGCAGGCCGGGGAGACAGCTGAACACCGGCCCGGTCGGCACCAGCTGCGGACTTGCAGCTGGGCAGGCTGCATGGCTTTCGGATACTGGCTGTTCTTGCGAACGATCACCAGCACGGCGCCTTCGCTGTATGGTGATTGGGCTCTCCGCTGACTCCGTGCAAAGTTGTTGGAGACTCCTTCGCGTCAGGCGCGGCCAAGCTGCGTCCCTAGTCAAGCGCCGCCTCTACAGCACGAAGGCGTTCGGCGCTACT
The DNA here is from genome assembly GCA_014859905.1 of Rubrivivax sp. Taxonomy (GTDB): domain Bacteria; phylum Pseudomonadota; class Gammaproteobacteria; order Burkholderiales; family Burkholderiaceae_C; genus Rubrivivax. Next base: position 15,019 of record JACZKT010000370.1, on the reverse strand, counting down.
CCGATGACGGGATGAGGCCAGAGTCTGCTTGACCAGTCGCAGGTACTTTCGCCCTCGACTGGTTGCAGCCGCCGTTTCGGCAAGAGGACGGAACAGGCTTATACGCTCGGTAAGGCACGCAAACTGTGCCGGCGACAATTGGTTATCAACGAAGGCCTCGACGATGCCTTCCCTAATCTGCCTGCAGCGGTCCCAATCGGACCAGATGCTGGCCCGAGGGAGTCGACGTTCGAGTAATCCCCAGGCGTCGTCTGGAATGGCACCACGCGCCGCGGCATCGTGTGTTGCCTCGAACGCGATGAGCGCCAGTTCCGCCGGAGAGCGCGTATGCCGGCCGAGGGCACGGCTAAGGAGAAAGGCGAAAATGAATACAGCGCCAGCATCATCGAGCTTCCCTTGCGACCGCTGCCAGGCCAACAGCCACGGGTCCGCCCCAACCTCATTGGGAACCGCGTCGGGCTCCTGTTGGTGCGCGAGTGCCAAGAGCAGCCACCGGTGAACAATGTCCCCGCTCACGAGGTAAGCCGCAACGCCACCTGGGTCAGTGCACGCGGCACCAATCCAAGGCCTGATCGGTAGTCCGGGTTCAGTTGCAGCGGTGGCGATTGCTGCCAGAATTATCCTGGCGCCGAATTCCCGAACGGCAGCCATCGCTAGTTCCCCGCGCCCCGCGACATACATGGCAGCAACGGCGGATTGCCGGCCATCGTCACCTAGGGCGAACTGCAAGTGCCCCGCACCCACGCTACCGATTTCCCAGAATGCGCTGTGCCCCGTCAAGTCGGACCGTCGCGCAACAACTCTGTCTGCAAAATCTGGTGCGAGAGAAATACCAGTGATAAGCGTAGCGACATCAGCGTCGTCCCAAACACGATTCAATGCAGAGGCGATAGCGCTCTTCCCCATCGGCAAACCCGCAATTCGGCGCGGACTCCTGAGCCAGGCTGTGCGGAAAAAGGTGCTTGTCGCCGCATCGTCAAGCCTCAGGTCGATATGGTCAATGTGCTTCCATAAGAACTCGTAGCCCGCGTCGTCCAGCATTTCGACGCACGCAAACGCACTCTTTGCCACCATTGATCGGGCAAGCACTGCGGGCTGAGATCCCATATCTCCCTGCAAGACTGCTATTGCGTCGCCAATCGATCTCGGGTTGTTTTCGAACGCTCTAATCGCCCCGTGTAGCCGACAAAGTGACGCGAATGACTCGCGTCCCCCGCTCACATCGGAGCCCAGCGTCTTGAAGAAGGTGCGCAGGCCGCGGATGTCTGGCGAAGCCAGGTCAACCATGGCGTCGTCGAGCCAAGAAGAAGAGACACTCGCAACTGACTCAGCAAGTACGGCGTCAGTGAACCTGCTGCGCACTCCGCGATCACTAGCCGATACGAGTTGTAGGTCAAACCCTATGCCGTCCGCCATCCTGAGACGGTCTGTAAAAGTGCAAAACCGAAAGTTGCGCCGTAGCCTGGGCCACTGCTGCGACCAAATCTCCAAGATGAGCGCCTCAACCTCCCCGCCAGGACTCGCAGCCACCACTGATGCCTTCGGCATCTCGTATAGCGCCGTCAGCACTTGTCGAGCCCATGAGTCGAAACATGCCGGCCCAGGCGCATCCGGCATCTCGCCCATCGGTGTGGGCTTTGCGTAGTCCCCGTATGAATTTGAACCCGCGGGGCGCCTGAAGAGCCAAGCAAGGGGGAGCAGATCCCGCAGGCTGGCCAAGTCAGTGAATTCGATCAGTAGAGTGTGAGTCCAGACGCAGCCTGGCCGTTGCATCTCTGGTGCCGGCCAGGTGCGCGCAAGCGCGAAGTACCCCGACTCAGACAGCGGGTAGCCAGTCAGATACCCGGAGTCGCCGACGCGCGCGCTAGCGCCCGAGGTGTCGCTCAGGGCCAGAAGAGTCTTCTGATCCCGCGGTGTCAACGCCACCGACACGGCCAACTGGCGATGTCCGTCTGAGTACCCGTGCAGTGCCTGGTGGAGGATCAGGCCGCCCGTCGGAGTTAGCTCATCAGCCATTCGATCGGTTCAGTGAGATCGTGCGAGGCTTCAGTGCCGCGGACCAACCGAATTCGTTGGGACGCAGCGTCGAGCTGACGCAGCCGCTCAGCATCAGGCACTTCGGCTCCGCCAAGGTCAACCTGATCGTAGTCACCGCCCTGCGCGCTTAGGCCATACACCCGGAAGGACCAGCCATCCGCAGCGGACTGAAGGTACTGCGCCAATAGCGGCAGCTTGGCTACCAAGAATGGCTCGGGAGCAAGGCCCTCTCCTTGCCCCTTGTCCCACGCCGACAACATGATGGCCAACTTACGGGGGCCGACGTTCAGAGGATCTTGTCGCAGCATCTGGAGAAGATCTACCAATTGCACTTGAGTCGGGGCATGGCCAGGTTGCCACTCCAAGGGCGTTCCCTCCGGAAGTCCTACCCCAATGGCCTGTGCGACCGCAATCTCATCTTCTATCCAACGTGGGGCCTCGATCGTGTCCGAGTGAACGAACAGCAAAACGCCGCTAACGCTGAGCACGTCTCGAATCTCAGGATCGCACTCGCGATCCTCCCACATACGTCTGTAGGCCTCGCCCGCGACGTCCGGAAAAGTCACGTGAACCTTTGCGCCAGATCTGTCTAGCAAGTTCATCGCAACCATGCGGTGCTGGTCAACGGTGGTTCGATCCTGGACACGCGCCTCGCGCCACCTGCGCGCGATCGCGTGCAGGTGGGTTGCGTCTCCAGCGCAGAGGTCAGCAAGCCTCAAGGCCGGCTCGATCTCACGGGCAGTGACCAAGTGCCAAAGCGCGGCTAGGAACGTCGTTTTGCCAGAGGCAGGCAGCCCGATGATGACGACGCCGAGGCCGCTCACAGCGCATCTCCGGAAGGGGCATTGCCAGGAGCCAGTCGAGCGAACATCCTGTCCGGAAGCAATGCTTTGGCAATGCGAGCAACTGGCGCCAGCCGTGGACGCATCCAATACTCGATCAATGAATCGACACCAATCCCTCGATCGACATCGCTCCTTCTCGGCGCGGCCGCGACTTGAAAGGTCGACACCTCACCCAAGTTCGCGCCGAACGTTTCCTGAACCAGCGCCGCGATCCGAGCAAAGTCCCGAAAGGCCCGCGCCTGTACGGCTGACGCCTTGACCAAATCAAGCTTCGTAAGCACCATCGCAACACGAGGCCGTGAAGTGAGGCCACCGCCATCCTGAAGCGCCTGAAGCGTCATACTGACATCCACGCGCACGTTGTGGCGCGCGATGTTGTCGATCAGCCGTTTGCCGTCGACCAGAATGGTCAGGACATCAGCGCGGTTAACTTCGACCAAGCTGGCCACCGATTGGACGTCATCCGCAGCGGCCCTGTATTCTTCGCCGGCGCGATCACCCAGTAGCAGCGCCGTTCGCTGCCCGGACCTCGTGTCGACCAACTCAAGGTGGTAGAAGCTCACCGCGCCAATCGGCGTGCGATTTGTGTGAGGCTCTGCTCGACGGGAGGCCATTCGCGCGTCGTGACAAGTGATTTCAAGCGAGTGCAACGTCTTCGATCTGGAGAATCCGATCGCACCGAGTGGACCCTGCTGGAATAGGTCGTAGACGCAGGCCACGAGGCTGGTTTTCCCCGCGTCGCTGGGCCCGACCAATGCGACCACGCGCGCGTCGGTATCGCGAAGAACCGTTGTTGCTTCGGCCGCCGATAGTGCCCGACCGGACGGAAGTGGAACAGCCATGACTCCGCCTTGTCCCGCCTGAGATTGCGCGACAGAAGGTTGGGGCGGTGCCGGCCTCCCATAGTGGGTGCATACATCCAGCTGATGCCCCTCTACGCAGCGACCGGTCTCCGAGACTTTGCAGTCAGGGTTGCCGCAGAGTGAGACGCCAGGCCCGGCTTCGCTATCGACTGGCATGGCTCACTCGAACAGCATCAACAGGCGCTCACAGTAGAACTGCTGAGCGAGTGCCAACGGCGGCAAGGCGAAATCCGCATCTACAGCGCATGTAGCCGCCCAACCTCGTATCCAATCAGCCCCCGCCCCGGTCTCCAGGCGCCTAGCGAGCGCAAAGTGGAGCGGTGCCGACACCGGGGAAATAGTCTGATCCTTGACAAGGGGCTCCAGCCACGAAGTCATCGCTGAGTTCACGGCCGCAGCAACCTCCAGCGGCTCGTGACTACGCAGTCCGGCGCGAGCGAGGATTCCTGCGACTGCACCAGGCCCCGGCAATGCTTCGGTCATGTCAGCAAGAGATGCCGCGAAGATCAACGGCCTGTTGGTCGCGGGCACCTCCTCGAACGCAACGCCATGCACATAGCAGTGCTCGCCGACCAGCCACCACAGCATCTGCAACTCTTCGTCTTGACTCCTTAGATAGGTGTCCAGAACTCGCATCGCATTCGCGTTACGAGTGGCGACAGCGCCCAGCGCTGTTTGCGTCGAAGTAGCTGCCAGAAGGAATGCCTGAGCCACAGGCTCCCAATTGTTCTCGCGGACTTTGGCCGCTGACTTCTCAAAGTCAACTTTGGGTGACGCGAGATTTGCCAGGCTTGCGAGGTCGGGGCGCTTTCGCCGAACCTCCCCAAGCGCCCTGACGGCCGCCCGACCGATCGAAGCCAGGTCCATCGGAAGGTCCGGGTTGCGCGCACCTCCCAGCGAAGTGGTGCAAACGACGAGGGCCGCCGCCGGCGCTTCATCGGCCGCCATGTCGCCAACCAAAACCGCAAGACATGCAGCCGCCAGGACCTGCATCTCTCGATCATTTCCGACACTCGGAAACGTCTCATCAGCGTCCTTGAACATCTGGCGGATCCCCTGCAGGCTGGCTGCCGAAGGCGTCTGACGGGTTGCAAATGCAAGCCGTGCCAGCGCCTCGATGGTCTCGCGATCAGCCTTAGCCAGCACTTTGGTTAGACCAACCCATCTTGCCTGACGCTGATCGGCCAAGTCTCCTATGGTCACTGCGCTGCACCAGCGAGCAAAGTCAGGATGTAGTGCCGGGGGTGCAGTAGCCATCAGTTCATCTCCCTCTTTTCGACTTCACGAGCCAATTCTTCTAGCTGTCCCCGCTCGCCTGCTCTGCGCAGGGCTCGTCCGTAACGAGCCGGTTCCGGAACGGCGATCTCATCTTGGGTAATCAGTTTCAGCGCAAGCGCAATTTCTCGTCGATCACTGGCTTTCAACTTCCAGAATCGGTAGACAAGATTGCGCGTCGTGGCTTCGCCCATGGCGCCCTCCACTGATCTCGAATTGGGTTCGGCAGCAGGTGCCGCCGCAGCGGCTCCTTGACCCGGCGGGTCGTCCGCAACCTTAACCAACTCTTTCGGCTGAGATGTGCGCTGAGCACCGGCGAATGCGAGCGAGTGCTTGAAGACCGACTCACCTTCAGTTGTCTGCTGCGCCCTGAACATGCCTGGGTTTGATTGCCACTGCCGGATATGGGCTTCAATAGACAGCCTGCGGCCCGCACCATCGCCAGTGAGTTTCAGGTCGATCAAGTTGTATCCGGGCTGCCATCCCGCCTCGCCGCGTTCTGGGTTAACCGCGCCGGCGGAGAAGCGCGCGTACTGCCTCTCCAGGGTTGCTCTGAGTCTGTGCTTGTGACCAAAGAGATGCAGTGCAGCGCGATCGTAGAGGTTTTCGTCCACGTCCTCGTGGTCCATCAGCCAATCCGGTGGGTGATGGCTCATTACGAGGTGAACTACGTCGTCACAGGGATCCAACACAGTTTGGAGTGGACTGAGATATAGGCTACCTTTGTGGTCGTCGCCACTCCGACCAGACAATAGGGTGGATGTAAGGCCGGTGATACGTAGTTTGGCGCCATGCCCAAAATCCAAGTCCTTCGTCCAAAGCAACTGCTCCGGCAGGTAGACTTGGCAACCGTACTTGGTAGCGAACTCGTTGTACGCTGCCAAGGGGGCCACAAGTGCGCGACCGGTTTCTGGGTCTGATATCTGATCGCGCAAAGTGCGCTCGCGCCGGTCGACGCGCGCTGACACTATCGCATCTTGAGCGTTGCGCGTTGCCAGACTCTTCTGAATCAGCGTTCTATCGACGTCGTGATTGCCAGGCACAACCCACACGCACTCTGGTCTGCATCCAACTTCCGACGCGAGCTCGTCGACCCACACCGCAGCACTCTGGTACTCATCCGCCGCTCCCTTGAATGCGATATCCCCGGTGACCAGAATTGCACCCACAGACTCTAGGCCGAGCACCATCTGTCGTGCATCCAAGATTAACTTAGTCCGATAGTGCTTCTCCGGGTCCATGGCCGGCGTCAAGCAGTCAGGGCTGCGGAAATGAATGTCTGATAGGTGAAGCAGCAGCATAGGCTTGGCGCTCCGGTGATTGAGCCTGAGAGATTGTCACACTGGCGAAACGACGCAGCGACCGGGAACTGGCCCGGTAGGCATCAGCTGCGCGCTTGGTGCCGTGCCGGCTGCATGGCCTTCGCGTACTGGCTGATCTTGCGAACCATCGTCATCACTTCGCCCTCGTTGAAGGGATCGAACTGGAATCGCATGGCGCGGACCGCCTTGCCGATCTCCTTCAGCTCCTTGCGCTTCTCGGGGGACTGCTCGGCCTGCTCCATCTGCTGGAGGCGGGCACTGATCACGGCGATCTCCTCCAACATCACCTCGATGTGGACGTGCAACGGCACGTTGAGGGGCTCCTGGCCGTCCGCTGCGGCCTGAACCGGCGCAGCCTGCACCGGAAACGGAAGCGCCTTCTGGGCGACCACGTGGGTCAGGAACACCCGGATCGCCGACGACATCGACAGGCCCAGACTGTCGAGCGTGCGCTCGGCTTCGTCCTTGAGCTGGGTGTCCAGGCGAACAGTCAGTGTGGTGTCCACGGCGGCTCCAAAGCTTGTACGACATTGTCGCACAGGGGCTGCTTTCTGGAGGCTTCCGGGCGCGGCAAGTGGCACAGCCTTGCCGCTGGCTTGTGCATTCGATGAGGGTCGGCACGACACGACCTCCGCCGCCCGTCGGGAGACCGGCGGCCGGGGTTGGGGCACGCGCCCTCGGGGCAGCGCCCCGAAGAGAGCGGATTGCCCTGCGCCCCGGCGCACATCTGCCGGGTCCTGAGGTCCTCCCTCAAACCTGCATCGAGATGAGCGCCACCCGCACGCCGGTGCCCTCTTCCTTGAAGGTGTCGGCCGGCAGGTCCTCCCACTCGCCACCGCGTGCCTCGACCATCGGGCGAAGGCTGGCGTTCTGTCTCGGACCGTTTGCGCACAAGGCCACCAAGCGGCCGCCCGGTTTCAGCATCGTCAGTGCATGGGTGATGTGCTCGATGTCCGCGCCCTGCGCGAAAGGCGGGTTCATCAGCACGGCGTCGAACAAGCCCAGGTCCTCGACATCGGCGCTGCACTCCAGAAAGTCCGCACACCGCACCGTGCCGGCCAGGCCGCTGCAGGCCAGGCGCGCCGCAAGCGCTGAGTTGACCTCGACGGCCACCACCTGCAGCGCGGTCTGGCGCACCTGGCCAAAGGGAACGATCCCGGGCAAGGCTTCCAGGAGCCGACCGGTGCCGGCGCTCGGTTCCAGCACCCGCATGCCGATAGCGAGGCTCGCCAGGTCGACCATGCGCGCGGCCAGACCGGGCGGCGTCGGGAAGAGCTGCGGCGCGCTGACCACCTGCACGCCGCCCTTGACTAAGGCCCGCATCGCCTCGATGTCGGTGCGCAACTCGTCGGGCTTGACTGCCTGCGCGCCGGCTTCTGCCGGCTTGGGCAACGGGGTGTCCTTGCTCTCGTCGGTAGGCGCAGCAAGCAACGTGAAGCCGGTCTTGTTGGCCAGCTCGACCAGGAGACCCGCGGCGCGCTGCGCTTCCACCTGAGCGGCCGTCATCACGCCGGCCAGCTTGTCGAACGCAACAGTGCGGGTGAAGTTGGCGCCGCCGTTGCCCCAGTTGTCCAGCAGGGTGACGCTGATCTTGTTGACCCTCTGAATGTAGACCCAGGTACCGCGCCCGACCCAGCAGCGCACGGCCCCACCCTTCTCTGGCCCGGTCTTGTCGGCGATCGTGCCGCCGGCGTCGGCCAGCATGGCGCGCTCGTAGGCCAGGCGGTTGTCGTAGTGCTCGATCCAGCGGCCGGAGAAGGCGACGACACGGGCGTGCATCTCGCGAGCAAGGCCGCGGGCTTGGTCGGCGTCGACGATGCCACCAGTGAGCGCAGACCACAGACTCGTATGGCCTTCGTACTGCGATGCCGGCGGGTCGCGGGGGTAGTCGGCGAGCGGATAGCAGCGCGAGCAGTAGTCCTGACTTGCGATGGCTGTCGCGCGCTCCATCGTCATGGGCTCGCTACCCCCGTCATGCCACTGCGACAGAAAGCCCACCGACTCGGCGCGAGTGCGCTCCTGCTTGCGCTTGTCGGCCTGGATGGTCTTGATTCGCCGTGCGCGAACGTCCGGCCGCTCCTTGTACTTGGCATGCTGGATCGCAGCCACGGCGCGGCGCTTCCAGTAGTCGGCCGTATCGAAGGCCCGGACTGCCTTGCGCATGCCGTTCTGGATCCGCTCCGCGTCCTTGCGCGCGTGGCGCTCGGAGTGGTGGCCCACCAGGATCGGCTGACCGAAGGGGATGCCATCGGCAACCCGGCGTGCCTGGGCGGTGGCCCGCTCTGCCTCGTCGGTTCGCTTGTCGCGGTAGTCGTCGAAGCGGTCGGCACGATCTTCGGCCCGGTCGATCAGGCTGGAGTCATCGTCACCGATTTCACCCGCCAGCTCGATGCACAGGTCGGCACGCGCGGGCGTCCACATCGACGCGATGAATTGATCCTGCTTCGGGGCCCAGGCGAAGCCGGCGGCTCTCACTCGGTCGTAGACCTCGCGATCGAGCCGGGTGGCACTGCTCAGGCGTAGCTTGTTGTCATCGGGCGAATACGTCGCCGTCAGGTCGTAGGTCGGTTCTTCATACCCCCCTGCCTGTTGGCCAGCCTCGGGGCCGAGGAACTGCGGATCGGTGGTGTCGATGATGGGGTGGTTGGACTGTGCGTTCATGCTGGTGGCCTCGTGTGGTGGTTGAAATCTGCCCGTCGGTTTCGCCTCGACGCATGAACAGCGACAGCCAGGCAGGACACAAGGGCACGACCGCAAGCCGCAGCTCGAAGCGGAGCAAAGCGGAGTGCAGAGACCGGGTGAGGACCGTGGGCGCCAGCCTTCACCCTTGGGGCCTGACTGGATGCCGCTATGCGTCGGAAAGAGGCGGAACGACAGGCAGATCAGCCACCCCGAGCCCCGGGACGCACAGGCCGTGTTGCCACCCCATCAACGACACGCGCGAAGCTTCCCAGCTGAGCGATCTGTCGCCGCACTGCGGCGCACTTCAACCAGCGCGGCGTAGGCGCGGCGAACGCAGCACTGGCGCGGTACAGGCAGTCGGCCTCAACCAACGGACGACCGCGAATGGATCAGCATCGATCCATACTGCAATTTGCAGTACATTTGCATTCAATCCCGAGAATGCAATGGCCGCCAGCAAGACCGCTACCCTGACACTGCGCATCGAGCCCGAGATCAAGAAGGCGCTGCAGCGCGCCGCGGAGCTGGAGCACCGTTCCATCGCCAATATGGTCGAGGTGCTGATTCGAGAGCACTGCCGGGTCAAGGGCATCGCTACAGCCACCTCCAACAACAAGCGCGCGGGCAAGGGAGCCAATTCGTGATCAAGACTGTCAAGCAGGCCTGCCGCTTCAACGCGGTCATCCACGATTACCGGATGAGCCAGGGTATCGAGAGCCTGGCCGACCTCATCCGCGACGAAGGCGACGGCCGCGAGTTCTTCGCTCGCAACTACGTCACCCACGGCATGGCGCAGCTCTTCCGTGAGGGCCTATTGCGGATGTCGGGCAAGTCCGACCAGGCGGTTTTCGAGCTGACCCAGGCGATGGGCGGCGGCAAGACGCACATGATGATCGCGCTTGGCCTGCTGGCGCGGCACCCGCACCTGCGGCCCGGGGTCCTTCCGGCTGACGTCCAGTCGCGAGTGGAGTTTGGCCAGGCGCGCATCGCCGCCTTCAATGGCCGCAACACGCCCGAGAACTACATCTGGGGCGACATCGCCACGCAGCTCGGCGAGGCCGAGGCCATCAAGCCCTTCTGGGCAAACGGCCCCAAGGCCGTCGACCAGAAGAAGTGGAAGGAGATCATCGGCGACCGACCGACGCTAATCCTGCTGGACGAGCTGCCGCCGTACCTGGACAACGCCAGCACGCAGGTTTTCGGCCAGGGCACGCTGGCCAACATGGTCGTCTACTCGCTGAGCAGCCTGATGAGCGCAGCGCTCGAGCTGCCGAATTGCTGCATCGTGGTGGCCAATCTCTCCGGCAGCTACCAGGCACAGACCAAGGTGCTCGCCGAGGCCATCTCGAACCTCCAGCAGGAAACCCGCCGCCAGGCGATGACGATCACGCCGGTGCAGCTGGCTGGCAACGAGATCTACGAGATCCTGAAGACCCGGCTGATCGACGAGATGCCCAGCGAGCGCGTGATCGCCGACGTGGCCGAGGAGTACGCGCAGCATATCAAGAAGGCCGAAGATGCCGGCTACGTCATTGCGGCGAGCATCGAGCAGATCGCCGAGCAGGTTCGCGAGACCTACCCCTTCCATCCCTCGTTCAAGCACCTCGTGGCCCTCTTCAAGGAGAACGAGGGCTTCCGGCAAACCCGGGGCCTGATGCAGTTCACCGCGCGCCTGCTCAAGAGCGTGGCCGAGCGCGACGCCGACGACGTACACCTCATCGGCACCCAGCACCTTGCGCTCAACGATGACCAGGTGCGCGACGAGATCGAGCGCATCGCCCCCAAGCTGCTACCGGCCGTGACCCGTGACATCGCGGACAAGGGCAACGCCATTGCCGAGATGATCGACGACGAGTTCGACGGCGACGCCGCGCGGCAGGTGATGACGCTGCTGCTGGCGTCATCGCTGTCACGTGCGGTGGGCGGCCGCATCGGCTTGTCCGAGAGCGAGATCATCGAGTTCCTGGCCGCGCCCAACCGCAAGCCCGACGAATTCCTGCAGGCGCTGCAACGCCTGCGCGAGCAGGCCTGGTACCTGCATCGCGAAGATCAGCGCCTCTTCGTCAAGGAAACCGAAAACCTCTCACGCCAGATCGAGCGCAACGCCAAAGAGGTGCCGCAGCCCAAGATCGATCAGGCCCTGATCAACCGACTCACCGGCATCTTGCAGCCTGAGCGGCGCCTTGCATACCAGGACGTGCAAGTGCTGCCGCGCCTCGACGAGATCCGGCTCAGCGGCCCGCGCACGCTAATCGTCATCAAGCCCGACGGCAAGGTTCCCCCCAGCGAGCTGCAGAACTTCTTCGACTACCAGCAGGAGAAGAACAACCTGCTTGTGCTGACCGGGCAGGACAGTCACCTGGCCGACGCCGTCGAAGACCGTCTGCGCGAGCTTTACGCCATCGAGCAAATCCACAAGCGGCTCAAGGCTGGCGATACGCTGTTCGAGGAAGCGCGTGACCGGCTGGAGGAAGCGGAGGACCGCTTCGCCAAGGCGCTCTCGGCGGCCTACAACCGTGTCTACTTCCCGAGCAGCGACCCGATGGACGGCCGCCACTTCCTGGCCAACGTCACCATCGACAACGGCCTCAAGCTCGGCAAGGGCGACCAATCGGCCGAGGCGCAGATCGACACTCTGCTGGGCAGCCCCCGCGCGAACTACAAGCTGGCGGCCAACCTGACCGCCAGCTTCGGCGAATACTTCGCCATGGCCGAAGAAGTGCTGTGGCCGTCCGGCAAGGACAACCGTCGCACCCCGTGGAAAGACGTGGTCGCGCGGGCCAAGAGCAACCCCGACTGGCCATGGATGCCCGGCTCCGGCGGCATGGACACCCTCAAGGCCGAGGCCCTGAAGCAAGGCCGCTGGCGCCTGGGCGAAGACGGCTACGTCGAGAAGGGCCCATTCCCGAAGGACAAGACCACCCTCAACGTCTCGGTAGTTGGCGCGCAGCCGGAGACTGGTGCCACGCTACTCAGCCTCACACCACGCCATGCTGGCGAAAGCCCCATGGTGGTGTACGCGACAAAGCCTGAGGGGCTCGTGCTCGGCCAGACCGTCGACGACCTTGACAGCTTCTCCACACTCGAGGGCACGCTGTATTTCCAGGCCCGCGACACCACCGGCCACTACGAGACGGGCGCACCCGTGCGCTGGACGGCCGAGCTCAAGATTCGCCACCAGGTGGAGCCGGCGGCCGACAAGCGCCGCGTCACCCTGGCCTGTGCGCCAAAGGCGAACCTGTCGTACACGCTGGACGGATCGAACCCGCGCGACGGCACGCCTTACGAGGGGCCATTCGAGATCGGCTCGGCCGCTACCCGGCTGCTGGTCTACGCGCGAGCTGGCGAGGCCAACAAGACCGCCGACTTCCCGATCCCGGCTAGCGGCGACAGGAGCGTGCAGATAGTCGATACCAAGCCGGTGAAGCTGCAGCCCAAGCGCATCGGCCTGGACACCACAGACCGGGTGTTCGGCGTGATCAACCGCTTCCGCGACCAAACCGGCACGCGGTTCAAGGGCGTGCGCATCGAGATCGGCGAGGGCGAGAACACCGTGACCGTACGCTTCCAGGAGCGCGAGATCACCGCCGCCGTCATCGAAGGTGTGGTCAACAGCCTGCGGCAACTGCTCGCCGAAGACCAGGCGCCGGTGGCCATCACCATCAGCGATGGCATCCAGTTCGACACCGGCTTTGCGGCCAAGGAGTTCGCCAAGCTCGTGGGCCTGGAGCTCAAGCCCGGTGACGTGGTGCAGGAGGCCTGAGGCCATGCCCAAGACCGTAGCTGCTGCCGCCCGTGCCGACGCTGTTGCGACCGCGGCCGTCGCTGCCGAGCGCCCCACTCTCGGCTTCGGCGTGCCCGCCACGTCGGACCCGCACCACTTCAAGGTGATCATCCCGCGCAGCAACTCGGCGCCGGTGCAGGTGAGCGAGTACCTGGGTCTGCAAGCCCTGAGCGACGAGCATTCCGTGGTGGACCGCGTGCTGCTCGACCGCGCCCGCTGGACGGCCATCCGCTCCGAGGTGCAGCGCGCCTTCAACGCCCGCCTCAGCGCCCACGGCCTGAAGCCCAGCGCCTGGAAGGTCGGCGACAACCCGGTGGACCGGCTGTTGGGCAAGGAGCTGTGCGTGCTGGCCTGGGCCACGGAGCACATGGACATGGACAAGATCCCCGTGGCCGTGCGCAACTGGCTGGCCCTGCGGCCGGAAGAGCGCTGGTGGCTCTTCGGCATGACGGCCATGAGTACCGGCAGCATCGGCGACGGCGACAAGGGCTGGCGCCTGGCGCTGCGGCATGCGCTGGGTGATGTGGCCCAGAGCGAACAGCTTGCGCCCCGCGGCCGTCGCGGCTCGGCGGCCAAGGAGACTGATCGCCCGACCCTGGACCTCTTCGCCGACGGCGCTCCATGACCGCACAGGAGCTGCTCGAACGGCTGCAGCTGCTCGACGAGACCGAGCGCATCGAGGCCAAAGCCGGCTCCGACATCGGCAAGTCGGTGCTGGAGACCGTTTGCGCCTTCACCAATGAACCCGGCATGGGAGGCGGCTGGCTTCTGCTGGGCGTGGTGCGCGAAGAGATGGCGCTCTTCCCCGGCTACGTGGTCGAGGGCCTTGAACATGCCGAGCAGGTGGGCGCCGACCTGGCCACCCAGGCCGCGGGCATCTTCAACCAACCGCTGCGCCTGGACATTCGCACAGAGCTGCTGGACGGCAAGGTGGTGCTCGTGGTGTTCGTGCCCGAGGCTGCGCCGCAAGACAAGCCCATCTACTTCAAGGCGCAGGGCCTACCCCGCGGCGCGCTGCGGCGCATCGGCAGCACCGACCAGCGCTGCACCGAAGACGATCTGATCGCGCTGTACCAGGCGCGTCAGGTGGAAAGCTTCGATGCCGGTCTGGTGCCCGACGCCACGCTGGACGACCTCTCACCCGAGGCAATCGAGGACTATCGCGTCGCCCGCCGCGAGGCCAACCCCGACGCCGAGGAACTGCGATGGCCCGACGAAGAGCTGCTTCAGGCCCTGGGCGCCGTGCGCCGCAACGCGCAGGGTGCCTGGCAGCCCACGGTGGCCGGCCTCGTGCTGCTGGGCAAGCCGGTGGCGCTGCGCAGGTGCTTCCCGATGACGCGGGTGGACTACATCCGCGTGCCCGGCCGCGACTGGGTGCCAGACCCCGAGCGGCGCTTCGACACCGTGGAGCTGCGCGACCCGCTCTTTCGCCTCATCCGCCGCGCCCAGGCTGCGATCCTGGACGACCTGCCCAAGGCCTTCGGCCTGGCCGAAGGCGAGCTGCAGCGCAAGGACAGCCCGCTGGTGCCTCAGCGCGTCATTCGCGAGGCGGTGGTCAATGCGCTGATGCACCGCAGCTACCGCCTGCAGGCGCCGGTGCAGATCATTCGCTACAGCAACCGGCTGGAGATCCGCAACCCTGGCTTTTCGCTCAAGTCGCCCGACCATCTGGGTGAGCCCGGGTCCGTGCCGCGCAACCCCAAGATCGCCGCCGCCCTGTACGACACGCGCTTCGCCGAGACCAAGGGCAGTGGCGTGCGCGTGATGCGTGAAATGTGCGAACGCGCCGGCCTGGCCCCGCCCCTGTTCGAGTCCGACCGCGGCCAAGACCAGTTTGCGCTGCGGCTCTTCTTTCACCACTTTCTCGGCCCTGGCGACCTGGCCTGGCTGGCGCGCTTCAAGGACCTGCAGCTCTCCGAAGCCGACGCGCGCGCGCTGGTGGTCGCGCGCGAGGCGGGCGCGCTGGACAACCAGACCTGGCGCGAGATCAACAAGGTGGACACCCTGGCCGCCAGCCAGGCGCTGCGCCGCCTGCGCGACGCCGGCCTCTTCACGCAGAAGGGCCGCGGCTCGGCCACCTGGTACCAACCGACGGCCAAGATGCTGGGCGACGGGGCTGGCACCGTCGCTTCCGGCCCGGGCGCCGCCGCCGCGGCGGGGGTTGCTGCCCAAGCTGGCTCTGCCGGCGCCTTGTCTAGTAACCCGGCGGGC
>JACZKT010000369.1 GCA_014859905.1 Rubrivivax sp. | reverse complement strand
TCGCCAAACTGCGCGATCAGCGCCGCCTTGCCGTCACGGTAGCGGGCCCGCAATGCAGCCACGCCGCCGGGCCCGCTAGCGCCGGCCTGCGGGAGCGCGGACATCTCAGGTTGCCGCAAGCGCCGCAGCGGGTTGCTGCAGCACGGCAGCCGGCGTCTGGTTGTAACCCGCAGCGGCAAAGGCCGGTGGCGGCGGGCTGCCGGCCGACACCGTGAGCACCTCGTAGCCGCTGTCGGTGACGAGCACCGTGTGTTCCCACTGCGCCGACAGCGAGCGGTCGCGCGTGACGATGGTCCAGCCGTCGTAGGGGCGGTTGCCCTTGCGGTCTTCCTTGATGTCGCGCTTGCCGGCGTTGATCATCGGCTCGATGGTGAAGATCATGCCCGGCACCAGTTCTTCCAGCGTGCCCGGGCGGCCGTAGTGCAGGACCTGCGGTTCTTCGTGGAAACGCGCGCCGACGCCGTGGCCGCAGAACTCGCGCACCACCGAGTAACCGGCGTGTTCTGCGTAGGCCTGGATGGCGTGGCCGATGTCGCCCAGCCGCGCGCCGGGCTTGACCCTGACGATGCCCTTCCACATCGCCTCGAAGGTGATCTGGCACAGGCGCCGCGCCGCGATGCTGGTCTCGCCCACGATGTACATGCGGCTGTTGTCGCCGTGCCAGCCGTCCTTGATGACGGTCACGTCGATGTTGACGATGTCGCCGTTCTTGAGCGGGCGCTCGTCGGGGATGCCGTGGCAGACGACGTCGTTGAGCGACGAACACAGCGACGCCGGATAGGGTGGATAGCCCGGCGGCCCGTAGCCCAGCGTGGCCGGGACACCGCCCTGCACGTGCACCATGTGGTCATGCGCCAGGCGGTCGATCTCCAGCGTGGTGACGCCCGCGCGCATGTGCGGCGTGAGCATGTCCAGCACTTCGGAAGCAAGCCGGCCGGCCAGGCGCATGCCTTCGATCTGGGCGGCAGATTTGATCGGTATCGACATGGCGCGGGATTATCCCACCGGGCCCGTAAAATCACAGTTCACCTCGCCCGCACCGGGATTGCATGCCTGACTCGCCGCTCCATCTCTTGCACTTCGAGGGCGGCAGCGCCCTCTCGACCTTCCGTGCCCAGTCGCTGCTGGCACGCCTTCAGGCGGCCTGCCCACGCATCTCGGGCGTGGCGGCGTGCTTCGTGCACTGGGCCGCCTTCGACGGCGCGCCGGAGCCTGCCGATGTCGACAAGTTGCAGGCGCTGTTGAACTACGGTGACCCGTACGCGGCCGCAGCCACCAGTGAGCGGGTGGTGGTGATGCCGCGCCTGGGCACCGTCTCGCCCTGGGCCAGCAAGGCCACCGACATCGCGCGCAACTGTGGCGTCGGCGGCGTCGGCACCCCGGGCACCCAGGGCGGACCGGTGCTGCACCGCGTCGAACGCGTGACCGAGTTCCACCTCACGATCAGGGGCAGCCCGTTCGGCGCCGGCAAGTCCTTGTCCGCCGCCGAGCGTTTGCTGGTGGCGGCGTTGCTGCACGACCGCATGACGGAGAGCGTGGCCTTCGAGCGCGAGGCCGCGGCGCACCTCTTCGACGCCCGGCCGGCCGCAGCGCTGGCGCACGTGGACGTGCTGGGCCGGGGCCGCGAGGCATTGGTGGGTGCCAACGCCGAGTTCGGCCTGGCCTTGTCGGCCGACGAGATCGACTACCTGCAGGAGGCCTTCACGCGCCTGCAGCGCAACCCCAGCGACGTCGAGCTGATGATGTTCGCGCAGGCCAACAGCGAACATTGCCGGCACAAGATCTTCAACGCGCGCTTCACGATCGACGGCGCCCTCGAGCCGCTGTCGATGTTCGGCATGATCCGCCATACCGAGAAGACCTCGCCGCAGCACACGGTGGTGGCCTACGACGACAACGCCGCGGTGATGGCAGGCGGCCCCGTCGAGCGCTGGCTGCCACGAGGCTGGGCCAGCGCGCCGCTGTACGCCGCGCGCAGCGAGACCGCGCATGTGCTGATGAAGGTCGAGACGCACAACCACCCGACCGCGATCTCGCCCTTTGCCGGCGCGGCCACCGGTGCCGGCGGCGAGATCCGCGACGAAGGGGCCACCGGGCGCGGCGCGCGGCCCAAGGCCGGGCTCACCGGCTTCTCGGTCAGCAACCTGCACCTGCCGGGCACCGCCGAGCCGTGGGAGCGTGACCCCGTCGGCAAGCCCGAGCACATTGCCAGCGCGCTGGCCATCATGACCGATGGGCCGCTCGGCGGCGCCGCCTTCAACAACGAATTCGGCCGTCCCAACCTGGGCGGCTACTTCCGCGTGTATGAACAGACGGTGGCCGGCGTGCGGCGCGGTTACCACAAGCCGATCATGATCGCCGGCGGCCTGGGCACGATCAGCGCCGACCAGGTGAAGAAGCTGCCCTTCGGCCCCGGCACGCTGCTCGTGCAGCTGGGCGGGCCGGGCATGCGCATCGGCATGGGCGGCGGCGCGGCCAGTTCGATGGCCGCCGGCACCAACACCGCGGCGCTGGACTTCGATTCGGTGCAGCGTGGCAACCCCGAGATCCAGCGCCGTGCGCAGGAGGTCATCAACCATTGCTGGGCGCTGGGTGAGCGCAACCCGGTGCTGGCCATCCACGACGTGGGCGCGGGGGGCCTGAGCAACGCCTTCCCGGAACTGGTCGACGGTGCCGGGCAGGGCGCGACCTTCGACCTGCGGCGCGTGCCGCTGGAAGAGTCCGGCCTGGCGCCCAAGGAGATCTGGTGCAACGAAAGCCAGGAGCGCTACGTCCTGGCCGTGAACCCCGATCTGATGCCGCTGTTCGAGCAGATGTGCGCGCGCGAACGCTGCCCATACGCCGTCGTCGGCGTGGCCACGGCCGGGCGCGAGCTGGTGGTGGAAGTGGGCGCGGGCGGCGAGCGCGTCATCGACATGCCGCTGGAGGTGCTGCTGGGCAAGCCGCCGCGCGTGCACCGCGACGTGCACAGGCTGCCGCTGCTGTCCACCCCGCTGGACCTGACCGGCGTCGCGCTGGAGGCGGTGGCGTTGGAGGTGCTGCGCCACCCCACGGTGGCCAGCAAGCGTTTCCTGGTCACCATCGGCGACCGCACGGTGGGCGGCCTGTCGCACCGCGATCCCATGGTCGGACCCTGGCAAGTGCCGGTGGCCGACTGTGCGGTGACGCTGGCCGATTTCGCCGGCTTCCGCGGCGAGGCCATGGCGATGGGCGAACGCACGCCGCTGGCCGCGCTGGGCTCGGCGTCGGCGCCGGCCTCCGGACGCATGGCGGTGGGCGAGGCCATCACCAACCTGCTGGCGGCACCGATCGAGCTGTCGCGCGTCAAGCTCAGCGCCAACTGGATGGCGGCCTGCGGCGAGCCGGGCGAGGATGCGGCGCTGTTCGACACCGTGCGTGCCGTCGGCCTGGAGCTGTGCCCGGCGCTCGGCATCGGCATCCCGGTGGGCAAGGATTCGCTGTCGATGCGCACCCGTTGGCGCAGCGACGACAGCGACCGCCAGGTCACCGCGCCGGTGTCGCTGATCGTCACCGCCTTCGCCACACTGGACGACGTGCGCGGCACGCTGACGCCGCAACTGCAGCCCGGCGACACCACGCTGATCCTGGTCGACCTCGGCCAGGGCCGCATGCGCATGGCCGGCTCGATGCTGGCGCAGGTGCTGGGGCAGTTCGGCTGCCAGGTGCAGGACGGCGTGCCCGACCTCGACGACGCACCACAGCTCCAGGCGCTGGTGGTCGCCGTCAACGCCTTGCGCGCCCAGGGGCGCCTGCTGGCCTATCACGACCGCAGCGACGGCGGCCTGTGGGCCACGGTGTGCGAGATGGCCTTTGCCGGCCAGGTCGGCGCGAGCCTGAACGTCGACATCCTGGTCACCGAAGGCGACGGCATCGGCGACAGCCGTGCCGAGGTCGGCGACGCCAAGAACTGGGTCGCGCAAGTGGGCGAGCGCCGCAATGAACTGACGCTGAAGGCCTTGTTCAACGAGGAGCTGGGCGTCGTCATCCAGGTGCCCACTGCGGTGCGCAACGACGTCATGGCCACGCTGCGCGAGCACGGTCTGTCGCGCCACGCGCACGTCGTCGGCAAGACCAACGAGCGCGGCGTGGTCGAGGTCTGGCGCGACACCCGGTGCCAGTTCAGCGCGCCCTTGCAGGCCCTGCAGCAGCACTGGGACGAGGTCAGCTGGCGCATCGCCCGCCTGCGCGACAACCCGGCCTGTGCCGACGCCGAACACGCCGCTGCCGGCGCGGCCGACGACCCGGGCTTGCACCTGCACCTGAACTTCGACCCGCTGCAGGCTCCCGCTGTGCACACGACGCGGCCGCGGTTGGCGATCCTGCGCGAGCAGGGCGTCAACTCGCAGGTGGAGATGAGCTACGCGATGGCGCAGGCCGGTTTCGACACCTTCGACGTGCACATGACCGACCTGCAGGCGGGCCGTGCCCGGCTCGACGCCTTCCAGGGCCTCGTCGCCTGCGGCGGCTTCAGCTACGGCGACACGCTGGGGGCCGGCGAGGGCTGGGCGCGGTCGATCCTGTTCAACCCGGCGCTGGCCGAAGCCTTCGCAGCCTTCTTCAGCCGCCCCGACACCTTCGCTCTGGGCGTGTGCAACGGCTGCCAGATGATGGCCGCGCTGAGCCCGCTGATCCCCGGCACCGCGGCCTGGCCGCGCTTCACGCGCAACCGCAGCGAGCAGTTCGAGGCCCGGCTGTCGCTGGTGGAAGTGCTGGCCAGCCCGAGCCTGTTCTTCACCGGCATGGCCGGCAGCCGCATCCCGATCGCGGTGGCGCACGGCGAAGGCTTTGCCGATTTCTCGCAGCGGGGGGACGCGGCCGCCGTGCAGCGCGCGCTGCGTTTCGTCGACCACCACGGCCAGCCCACCGAGGCCTACCCCGCCAACCCCAACGGCAGCCCCGACGGCCTGACTGCGGTGACCACCGCCGACGGCCGCTTCACGGCGCTGATGCCGCACCCCGAGCGCGTCTTCCGCAACGTGCAGATGAGCTACGCCGGCGGTGGCGACATCTCGGCGGCCAGCCCCTGGATGCGCATGTTCCACAACGCACGGGCCTGGCTGAAATGAGCACACTCACCGTCCGTCGCCTGCTCATCGATCTGCAAACGCCGATCGGCCGCCACTGGAACGGCGGCGACGCCTTCCGCACCGCGTTCTTCAACGCCTTGTCGATGAGCTTTCCGGCCGGCGAGCAGGTCTTCATCGACGCCATGCGCATCGGCCTGGCCGCGCTGCCGGCCGGGCCGCGCGAGCGCTTTGCCGACGAGGTGCAGGCCTTCATCGGCCAGGAAGCCACGCACCGGCGCATCCACGAGCTCTTCAACCAGCAGCTGGCGCAGCAGGGGCTGGTCAACCGCTGGGAGTCGCGCATCCGGCGCCGGCGCCAGCGGCTCGAAGGCATCGACCCGCGCAACTGGCTGGCGGTGACGGCGGCCACCGAGCATTTCACGGCCATCTTCGCCGAGCACCTGCTGGCGCACCCGCTGGCGCTGGCCGGCGCCGAGCCGCGCCTGCGCGACCTCTGGCTGTGGCACAGCAGCGAGGAATCCGAACACCGCAGCACCGCCTTCGACCTGTACCAGGCGCTCGGCGGCAATCTATCCTGGCGGCGGCGCATCTTTCGCGTCGTGAGCTGGCACTTCGTCACCGACGCGCTGCGGCAGACGGCGGCCAACCTGTGGCACGACGGCAGCTGGTGGCGCCCGTCGACCTGGGTCAGCGGCTGGCGGCTGCTGTTCGGCCGCCAGGGCCTGGTGCGGCTGGGATTTGAGCCGTGGCGGCGCTACCTGCGTGCCGATTTCCACCCCTCGCAGGGCGATGGCACCGCTGCGGCACGCTGGCTGGCCGAACACGCAGCCCTGGCGCCGCCGGTGCGCGCGGGCGCCAACGACAGGCACGGCTCTGCACCCCCGAGACCCGCTGCGCTGCGATTCATGCCGGAGGCTGCCGGCTGCCGGCGCCCGCCTCCTGCCGGCGCGCCGACGCGAGCTCGCGTTCGGTG
>JACZKT010000368.1 GCA_014859905.1 Rubrivivax sp. | reverse complement strand
CACCTGTTAATCAGCGCCACTTCTCAACCTGGTCCATGGGCTTCGCAGAGCCTGTCGCTTCGGAGTTGCAGTCCATCTCTCAGGCAAGTTGGCACGCAGAGCATCAGGCGGCTTCCATACAAGACGCACCTGCTCCTGGCCTTACTCTCCTGCTGTCCTTTTGGCAACGAGCTCAGGCCAGTCGTGGAAGTGCAGCCTAACCCTTCGCTCAAGCGGACACGCACCGGCATTCGTCGCATGGCCCTCATTTCATTCTGGGCCATGCGCCGCCTGCCGGTGCGTGCCGCTTAGCTCAAACGTTAGGCCTCGCATGCCACTTGACCAGTCACTCGTCGATGCCGCAATTCAGCAGGCTCTCGCCAGGTTTCCCTCTGGCTACGCTGGCGCCGCAGCGGTCCGGACAGAGTCTGGCGAAGTACTGACCAGCGTTTGCTTCGATGCACCGAACCCTGGCGCAAGTTTGTGCCATGAAGCCGGCGCGTACTGTGAAGCCAATCGGATCGGCGCCAACGTTGTGGCCTCGGTGTGTGTCTCCCGTAGCGAGCCCGGCAGGCCGTTCCTCATCCTTGCCCCATGCGGCATCTGCCAAGAGCGCCTTGCCCTTTGGGGACCCAAGGTCGAGGTAGCCGTAGCAGTGCCCGGAAAGCCAGGCGAGTGGCAGTCCAAGCTCCTCTCCGAGCTACAACCGCACTACTGGCGCAACGCTGTTATTGATGCCGGCGAGTGAGTTTTTCAGTCGCAACGTCCACCGCCGAAACGCGAGGCCTAACCCTTCGCTCAAGCGGAGCGCCAACGGCAGGCCACCAGGGCCCGGTCGGCGGTACGCGGTACATTTTCGCCAACCGGGCCCTGGCGTCCTGCCGTCGGCGCCCGCTTAGCTCAAACGTTAGGCTGCATGAAGATCGTCCGTACGGATCGCTGCGTTCTTGAACCCCAAGTCGAGGCGCACGCCCCGGCGATGTTCGAAGTGTTGTCGGACCCAGCCATTTATGAGTTCGAGCGTGTACCGCCTCCGTCGGTTGAGCGTTTGGCCGCTGGGTATCGCCTCAGGGAATCTCGCGTCTCGCCAGATGGCAGCGAGAAGTGGCTGAACTGGGTTGTGCGGCTGCCATCTTCAGAGCTTGCAGGCTACGTGCAAGCAACCGTTCTCGAAACCGGCGTCTCGTACGTGGCATACGAGTTCGCAAGCAAGTACTGGCGGCAAGGCATCGGCAGCGCATCAGTGAGCGCCATGCTGCAAGAACTTGTTCAAACCTACGGCGTTACCATGTTCGTGGCCGTGCTCAAGACTGCAAACTTTAGGTCAATGGGCCTCTTGCGTCATCTTGGCTTTGCGCCGGAAGGTCCAGGCGACGCAGAGAAGTACGAAGCAGAGCAAGACGAGGTCGTTATGCTCAAGGCCGCGCCAGCCAATCCGCCTAGCCCTCCAACCGCCGCGAATGCAGCCTAACCCCTCGCTCAAGCGGAGCGCCAACGGCAGGCCACCAGGCCCGGTCTGGCGGTACGCGGTACATTTTCGCCAGCCCGGGCCTGGCGTCCTGCCGTCGTCGCCCGCTTAGCTCGAACGTTAGGCGTCGCAATCAACGATTCGGGTGCGCCAACTGCCATGAAGACCCAGTACTACACCGCTACAAGCCTTGACGGCTTCATCGCCACGGAAGACGACTCCCTGGATTGGCTCTTCCCGCTCGGCGATATCAATGACACGAGCTATCCCGATTTCATCGCCCAGGTCGGAGCGCTCGCTATGGGCTCGGCGACTTACCTGTGGATGGTTCGTCATGCAGAGAAGGTCGCGGAGCAAACCGGGGCGGCATGGCCATACGCGCAGCCTACCTGGGTGTTCTCAAGCCGCACGCTCCCAGCCATCCCCGGAGCAGATCTGCGCTTCGTGCAAGGTGACGCCCGTCCCGTCCATGCCGAGATGGTGCGCGCTGCAGGGTCAAAGAACGTCTGGGTGGTTGGCGGCGGAGATATCGCTGGCCAGTTCTTCGACGCCGCGCTCCTCGACGAAGCCATCATTCAGGTAGCCTCCGTCACCCTGGGCAAGGGAAAGCAACTCTTCCCGCGCAGAGTCACAAGTCCGCCGTGGAAGCTGATTTCTGCTCGCCAGGTGGGCACTGGCTTTGCTGAGTTGCACTACGAACTGCCCACCAGGGCCGCTGCG
Organism: Rubrivivax sp.; assembly: GCA_014859905.1. Lineage (GTDB taxonomy): Bacteria > Pseudomonadota > Gammaproteobacteria > Burkholderiales > Burkholderiaceae_C > Rubrivivax. Next base: position 1,791 of record JACZKT010000368.1, on the reverse strand, counting down.
AGCGCCGCCTAACCCCTCGCTCAAGCGGAGCGCCAACGGCAGGCCGCCAGGCCCGGTCTGGCGGTACGCGGTACATTTTCGCCAGCCCGGGCCTGGCGTCCTTCCGTTGTCGCCCGCTTAGCTCGAACGTTAGGCCTCACATACGGGACCATCGGCGCGCGAGCGTCTTTGAACACAAAGGAACATCATGAGCAAAGTGTTCGTCAATGTCGGTCTGAGCCTCGATGGATACCTCGCGCCCGATGGGATGACCATGGAGAATCCGGGCTACAAGAACTGGGGCGCGAAGTGGGGAGCGCTTATGAGTTGGTTGCTCAGTCAGCAGTACATGCGCGACAACCTGAAACTCGGACCGGGGGGAGAGACCGGACCAGAGAATGATCTGGTCCGCACGACCACTGAACGCATTGGCGCCAACATCATGGGCAAGCGAATGTTCGACCAAGGCGAACTGGCTTGGCCAGAAGAGGCGCCGTTTCACACTCCCGTGTATGTCCTCACCAATCGGAAGCGCGAGCCTTGGGTGCGCCCGGGTGGGACGACGTTCTACTTCATCAATGATGGTCCAGAGCGTGCCCTCGAACTCGCCCGCGAATCGGCAGGCCGCAGAGACATACGAATAGCCGGCGGAGCCGATGTAATTCAGCAGCTCCTGAACTTGAACGCTATCGATGAACTAGAAATCGCGTTGGCACCCGTGTTGTTCGGTTGCGGGCGCCGCCTCTTTGAGAATCTGGGCGAGCCTGCACCGAGGTTCCGAATTGAAAGCGTTCTTCCTGGCCCGGCTGCAACACACGTGCGGTACGTTCGCCAGTGAGGCCTAACCCCTCGCTCAACCGGAGCACCAACGGCAGGTCACCAGGCCCGGTCTGTGGCGCCCCACATTCTCCACAGCCCGGGCCTGGCGCCCTGCCGCTGGCGCCCGGTTAGCTCGAACGTTAGGCTTCGCAGGAGTCACCGGGCGCCGGGCGCGAGCCAAGTGCTTGCACATATGTCACATAGTGCTATCATCTGTCCGTGAACGGAACCCACCGAAAGACTCTCGCGCGCGTCCTCGTTGATCCTGTGAACGGGAACATAGAGTGGTCGCGGATCGAAGCGATGCTCAAGGCCGCGGGCTGCAAGGTCGTTGAAGGTGCAGGGTCCTCCGTGACTTTTGAGTTCAACGGCCGGAAGATGACTCTTCATCGCCCGCACCCGGGCAAAGAGGCACTTCGGTATCGCGTCTTGGCCGTTCGCGAGTTCCTCGAACGAATGGGAGTGAAGGCATGATCAATTCAATGTCCTACAAGGGCTACACCGCGAGTATGGTCTTCGACGCAGAAGACAAGATCATTGTGGGTCGCGTACTCGACATAGACGACATCATTTCCTTCCATGGCGAGTCCGTCTCCGAGTTTGAGAGCAACTTCCATGCAGCAGTTGAAGACTATCTTGCCGCCTCCAAGGAGCTCGGCTCAGCGCCAGAGAAGCCTGCGAGTGGCAAGGTGATGCTCCGCATAGCCCCGGATGTTCATGCGGCCGCATTGAAGGCTGCCGCGAGGAGTGGTACCAGCTTGAACAAGTGGGCCGAGAGCGCTCTTGGCAAGGCTGCCCGAAAGCCACTCACTCGGGTTGCGGCGCGCAGCGAAGCCTAATCGGGTAGGCACTGGTTTCTAACCGGCACCCCCCACACCACCCACCGTGCGGGTCCGCAGTGGGCGGTTCAACAAGTCGGCTCGCGCGACGAAGCGGGCGACTCCTTCAAGTGGTGTAGCCCTGGGCCTTGCACCACATCTCTTTCACGCTGAC
>JACZKT010000367.1 GCA_014859905.1 Rubrivivax sp. | reverse complement strand
GCTCGAGGGGGGACGGCTCGATGCCAGCCTGGCGGCGCAGGCCGCCGCATGCGCCGCCACCGAGGTGACGCCGATCGACGATGTGCGCGCCAGCGCCTGGTACCGCCTGGAACTGGTGCGCAACATGACACGAAGGATGCTCGACGATGTCGCTCACGCATGAAATCCGCTTCACGCTGAACGGCGTGCAACGCAGCGCCACGGTCGGCATCGAGATCAGTGCGCTGCAGCTGCTGCGTGACGTGATCGGCCTGACCGGCACCAAGTACGGTTGCGGTGAAGGCGAATGCGGCGCCTGCACGATCATCGTCGACGGCCGCTCGGTCAATGCCTGCCTGCAGTTCGCCGTCGACTGCGACGGCCGCGAGATCACCACCGTCGAGGGCCTGAGCGGCGACGCGCGGGCGCAGGCGTTGCAACAAGCATTCGTCGCGCATGGCGCCGTGCAGTGCGGCTTCTGCACGCCGGGCATGATGGTGCAGGCCACGCACCTGCTCGCCTCGCAGCCGCGGCCCGACGCGGCGGTCGCCAAACGCGCCATCGAGGGCAACCTGTGCCGCTGCACCGGCTACCAGAAAATCGTCGAAGCGATCGTCCAGGCCGGTGAGTCGCTGGCCGCAGGAGATGTGGCATGAGCGACACCCTGACACGCCCGGCGGCAGGCGCCAGCCTGATCGGCCAGCGCATCCCGAAGATGGATGCGCCGGAAAAGGCCAGTGGCAAGACGCGTTACATCCACGACATCAACCTGCCGGGCCAGCTGCACGCGGCGATCCTGCGCTCAGCCAGGGTGCACGCGCGCATCGTTCGCATCGACACCACGGCAGCGCGCGCACTGCCTGGCGTGCACTGCGTGCTCACCGCGGCCGATGTGCCAGACCAGCGGCCGATCGGCGTGGCCAAGGATCACCTGCCGCTGAAGAGCGACCGCGTGCGCAGCGAGCGTGACGAGATCGCTGCAGTGGCCGCCGACAGCGAGGCCATTGCGCTGCAGGCGCTGCGCCTGATCGAGGTCGACTACGAAGACCTGCCCGTGGTGCTCGATGCCGAAGCCGCGCTCGCCCCCGGTGCGCCGCTGGTGCACCCGCCTATCGCAGGCGCCGCCATCGGCGCGACGGTCGGCCTGGCCGGCAAGGCCGACAACATCGCGATGCGCTTCGACTACAGCCATGGCGAGGTGGCGCAGGCCGAAGGCGAGTCCGACCTGGTGGTCGAAGACGTCTTCGAGCTGCACTACGTGACGCACTGCTGCATGGGTGTGTCGGGCGTGATCGCCGAGTTCGACGCCAAGGGCAACCTGCTGCTGTATTCGAACACCCAGGTGCCGTTCCTGCACAAGCGCGAGTTCGCCGAGATCCTGGGCATGGACCCGGCGCGCATCCGCATCATCCAGCCGCCGATCGGCGGCGGCTTCGGCTCCAAGCTCGACATCTACCCGTTCGAGGTGATCTGCGTGTACCTGGCGCGCGCCACCGGCCGGCCGGTGCGTCTGGTGTTCAGCCGCGAAGAGGAATTCCTGGCCTCGCCGACACGGCAAACGGTGCGACTGACGCTGCGCTCGGGCTGCAAGCGCGACGGCACCTTGAGCTTCCGCACGGTGCACACGCTGCACGACAACGGCGCCTATACCTCGTGGGGCGCCACCACGCCGTTCGTGATGATGCAGACCTTCTCGTCACTGTACCGGGTGCCGCACTGCGACTACCACACGGTGGCGGTGTATTCGAACAACCCCTACGCCGGCTCGTTCCGCGGCTACGGCAACCTGCAGGCCACCTTTGCCGTCGAGGCGCACATGGACCGCATGGCCGAAGCCTTGGCGCTGGACCCGCTCGAGTTTCGGCTCAAGAACGCGCAGGTGGCGGGTGAAGTGACCGGGCAGGGCATGGTGTTTCGCAGCTGCGGCTTCCAGGACTGCCTGCGCACTGCAGCCGGGCGCAGCGACTTCCAGCGCCTGCACCGCGAGTACGCAGCGCGCTGGCATGAATCCGGCCCGATCAAGCGCGGCATCGGCATCGCTTCGATGCTGCATGTGGGCGGCGGCGCGAAGATCTACCCGTCCGACGGCTGCGGCACCATCCTCAAGCTCGACGACTTCGGCCACGTCACGCTGATCACCGGCGCGTCCGAGATCGGCCAGGGCTCGGAGACCGTGCTGTCGCAGCTGGTGTGCGAGGAGCTGGGGCTGCCGATGTCGGCGGTGACGGTGGTCAACAACGACACCGACATCACGCCCTGGGACGTCGGCGTTCACGCCAGCCGCACCACCTTCATCGCCGGCAACTCGGCGATCGGCGCAGCGCGCAAGGCCAGGACCAAGATCCTGTCGGCTGCAGCCGCGCGGTTCGAGTGCCCGGCCGAGTCGCTGGCCATGCGCGGTGGCCGCATCGTGCGTGCCGAGAGCGGCGAACCACTGATCGATCTGGCGCGTTTCCTGCGCGGGCTGCACTTCAGCGACCGCGCCGAACTGGTGATGACCAGCTTCTATTACGAGCCGCCCAGCGTGCACCAGGACAAGAACTACAAGGGCGATGTCTCGGCCGCCTACGCCTGGGCGGCGCAGGTGGTCGAGGTCGAGGTCGACAGCGACACCGGGGTCGTGCGCATGATCAAGGTCACAGCGGCGCACGATGTCGGCCGCGTGCTCAACCGGCTGGGCATCGAAGGCCAGATCGAAGGCGGCATCGTGATGGGCCAGGGCTACGCGCTGACCGAGAACCTGCAGGTCGAAGGCGGCCGCATCCGCAACCCCAACTTCCGCGACTACAAGCTGATCACGGCGCCCGAGATCCCCGAGATGGACATCGCCTTCATCGAGTCGATGGATGGCGAAGGCCCGCAGGGAGCCAAGGGCGTCGGCGAGGCGCCGGCGATCTGCATCGCGGCAGCCACGGCGAACGCGATCTACAACGCCACCGGGGTGCGCATCACCAGCCTGCCGTTCACGCCGGAGCGGGTCTATCGCGCGCTGCACGGCGCACTGCCCGCGCTGCGGCCGACACCCAGGGCACCCACGAGGGCGACGACGTGAAGCCACGCACCGTGCTGTCGATGGAACAGGCCCTGTCCTTGCCCTACGCGACGCTGCGCTTCGCCCAGCTCGGCTGGCGCGTCATCCGCATCGAGGCCACGCCCTCCGGCGCCGGCCTGCCCGGTGACCCGAACCGCTACATCGGCAGCCGCCTGAGCGACGACCACGACGACGACCGGCGCAGCTACTTCGTGGCACCGAATGTCGCCAAGGAAGCGATCGCGCTCAACCTGAAGGACGCCCGCGGCCAGCACTTGCTCGCACGCCTGATCAAGGCCTTGGATGTCGACGTGTTCTGCTGCAACACGCTGCCTTCTCGCTACGGCAATCTGGGCATCGCCCCGGCCACGCTGCGCGCCGTGCGCCCGCAACTCATCTGGGCCGGCATCTCGGCGCAGGGTCCGGCCTGGCCCGAGGCACCGGGCTACGACCCGGTGTTGCAGGCGATGGCCGGTTATATGGAAGTCACCGGCGACCGCAACGGCCCGCCGATGCTGACCGGCATCCCCGTCATCGACCTCAAGGCGGGCGACGAACTCTTCGCGGGCGTGATGATGGCGCTGCTGGAGCGGCACGAGACCGGCGCCGGCAAGGAGATCCACGTCTCCATGCTGCAGGCCGCGGCCTCGTGGCTGATCACCGTGTTGCCGTTGATCGATTTCGGCTGCCAGCCCGGCGAGATCACGCGCGCCGGCAACGAGCACCGCAAGTTCATTCCCACCAACGTCTACCCGGCGAGCGACGGCTACCTGTTCATGGCCATCGGCAGCGACGTGCAATGGCGGCGATTCACCGCGATCCCGAAGTTCGCGTGCGTCGCCAACGAGCTGCGCAAGACCAACGAAGGACGCCACCAGGAACGCCAGGCCATCCACCGCGACATTGCCGCGGTGACCGCTGCGCACCCCGTCGACGAGACGCTGGCCGAGCTGCGCGGCGCCACCATCCCGGCCACGCGCATCAACGACATCCGCCAGGTGCGCGAGCTGCCCCAGCTGCGCGACAAGCTCACCCGCACCACGCTGCCCGACGGGCGCAGCGTGCGCATGCAGCCGATGGCCGTGGACCTGCCGCAGGCGAGCGCCGAGTTCGCTTTCGCACCGAAGTATGGCCAGCACACGCGCGACGTGCTGGCCGAGGCCGGCTTGGGCAACGACGAGGTGCATGCGCTTTACGGCGCAGGCATCGTGGCCTGAGCTGCACCTTGCCGTCGCAGCGCTGGATTCCCGTTCGCAACCCTACAGGAGACGTCATGAGTCACACAAACATCGCCGCCATCGCACTGGCCGGCGTCCTCGCCGTCGGCGCCGCCCAGGCCGAGATCACGATCGGGGTCTCGCTGGGCACCACCGGGCCTGGATCGTCGTTGGGTGTCCCCTACAAGAACGCGTTCCAGCTGGTACCGAAGACGCTCGGCGGCGAGCCGGTGCGCTACATCATCCTGGACGACGAGTCCAAACCCGACGGCGCCGCCAGGAACGCTCGCAAGTTCGTCAGCGAGGACAAGGTCGACGCGCTGATGGGCTCCAACGGCGTGCCCTCGGGGGTGGCGATCGCACAGGTCGCAGCCGAGTCGAAAACGCCGATGATCTCGCTCACGCCACTGCCGCCGCTGGCACCCGAGCGAGCGCACTGGACCTTCATCGTGCCGCAGCCGACCGAACTCATGATGAGCGCGGTGGCGCAGCACATGAAGAGCAAGGGCGTCAAGAAGGTCGGCTTCATCGGCTTTTCCGATACCTGGGGCGACCTGGTCTACAACGCCGTGTCCGCCCTCGCGCCCACCGGCGGCTACGAGGTCCAGAGCAACGAGCGCTATGGCCGCGCCGACACCAGCGTCACCGGGCAGGTGCTGAAGGTCATGGCCGGATCGCCCGACGCGGTCATCGTCGGCGGCTCGGGTTCGCCCGGCGCCACGCCGCACATCGCCCTCGTCGAGCGTGGCTACAAGGGGCAGATCTACCACAACCACGGCACCGTCAACCTGCCCTTCATCCAGACCGGCAAGAAGGCGGTCGAAGGCGCGATCGCACCGACCGGTGCGCTGATCGTGGCCGAGGAACTGCCCGCCGACTTCCCGACCAAGGCGGTGTCAACGGACTTCGTCAAGCGCTACGAAGCCGCGTTCGGCGCCGGCAGCCGCAATGCGTTTGCCGGTTACAGCATCGACGGCGTGCTGGTTCTAGACGCCGCTGCCGGCGTGGCATTGAAGCGGGCCAAGCCCGGTACGCCGGAGTTTCGCGCCGCCCTGCGCGACGCGCTCGAGAACATCAAGAACGTCGTCGGCACGCACGGTGTCTACAACATGAGTCCGGCCAACCACAACGGGCTGGACGAACGCGCGCGCGTGCTGGTGCAGGTGGTCAATGGCGAATGGCGGCTGTTGAAGTAGGAGCGGCGGCGATGATGCGCTCCAAGGCGGCCGAGGCCATGCACGTGTCATGACAGGCGACATCGCGCTCTGGCTGATCCAGGACGGCGTCACCACCGGCGCGATCTACGCGCTGCTGGCGCTGGCCTTGCTGCTGGTGTTCGCCGTCACGCGCATCATCTTCGTGCCGCAGGGTGACTTCATTTCCTACGCCGGCCTCACCCTGGGCACGCTGCAGCTGGGGCAGCTGCCGGGCACCGTCTACGTGCTGGCAGGCGGCGGTGCGCTCGTCGCGACGATCGAAGCCGCGGCAGCGCTGCGCGCCAGGAAGGCTTTCCTGCTGCCGCGCATCCTGGCCTTGCACCTTGGCCTGCCGCTGTCGATCGTGGCGCTGGCCGTCTGGGCCGCGCCGCGCCAGCTCGGCCTCGCGCTGCAGATGGCCTTGACGCTGGCCATCGTGGTGCCCTTGGGGCCGATGCTGTATCGCATCGCCTACCGGCCGCTGGCCAACGCGTCGGTGCTGGTGCTGTTCATTGTCTCCATGGCTGCGCACTACGTGCTGACCGGACTCGGCCTCGTCATCTTCGGCGGCGAGGGCTTGCGCTCGAATCCGATCTCCGAACTGAAGTTCGACGTCGGCGTCCTGCACATCAGCGCGCAGAGTCTCTGGGTCGTCGGCACGAGCGTGGTCTGCATGACCGCGCTGTGGCTGTTCTTCGGTCACTCGCTTTACGGCAAGGCGCTGCGCGCCACGGCGCTGAACCGCGTCGGCGCGCGGCTGGTCGGCATTCCGAGCGCGCTGGCCGGACGCCTCGCGTTCCTGCTCGCCGCAGCGATCGGCGCGCTGTCGGGCGTCCTGATCTCGGCGTTCACGACGATCTACTACGACACCGGGCTGATGATCGGCCTGAAGGGCTTTGTCGGCGCCATTCTCGGCGGCATGGCCAGCTACCCCTTGGCCGCACTCGGGGCCTTGGCCGTGGGCCTGATCGAAGCCTTTGCGTCGTACTGGGCCAGCGCATTGAAGGAGAGCATCGTCTTCACCTTCATCATTCCGGTGCTGTTGTGGCGCTCGCTGGTCTCGCGCCATCCGGTGGTCGAGGACGAAGAGGAATGATCCGGTCGCGTTGCCTGCTGGCGGTCTGCCTCCTCGGCCTGGCTGCCGCGCCCCTGTTGTTGCCGGAGTTCTACGTCACGCTGCTCAACTACGTCGGCCTGGCGACCTTGGTGGTGCTCGGCCTGGTGGTGATGACCGGCGTGGCCGGGATCGTCTCCTTCGGCCAGCAGGCCTTCGTCGGCGTGGCCGCCTACGCCACCGCAGGCCTGACCACTCTGCTGGGCTGGTCGCCCTGGGGTTCGCTCGCCGCCAGTATTGCGCTCGTCGCCGCCACGGCGCTGCTGATCGGCCTCGTCACGCTGCGCCTGTCCGGGCACTACCTGTCGATCGCGACGATCGCCTGGGGCATCGCGATCTACTACCTGTTCGGCAATCTGCCGCTGCTGGGCCAGTACAGCGGCATCGACAACGTGCCCGCGGTGTCGATTGCAGGCTGGGCCTTCGACAGCGGACGCAAGTCCTGCTTCCTGATCTGGACCATCACCGCGGTCGCACTGCTTGCCGCGCACAACCTGCTCGATTCGCGCCCCGGCCGCGCGATCCGGGCGCTGCGTTTTCGCAGTGTCATGGCCGAGAGCTGCGGCGTCGACACCTCGACGCTCAAGCTCGTCGTCTTTGTCTATGCCGCGGTGCTCGCCGGCATCGCTGGCTGGCTGCACGCGCACTACCTGCGCTTCGTCAGCCCGCACGCGTTCGGCGTCAACGCCGGTATCGACTACCTGTTCATGGCCGTGATCGGTGGCGCGAACCAGGTCTGGGGCGCAGTGGTCGGCGCGGCGATCATGACCGTGCTCAAGGAGTGGCTGAAGGACCTCACGCCGATGCTGTTCCAGACCACGGGCAACTACGAAATCATCGTCTTCGGCGTGCTCATGCTGCTGTTGTTGCATCG
>JACZKT010000366.1 GCA_014859905.1 Rubrivivax sp. | reverse complement strand
GTCCGCGGCCGGGCGGTCGCGGTGCCGTACAGTCCGCCGCCATGTCCGCGATCCCCTCTTCTGCCGACGCCGAGCCGCGCGTCGCCGTGATCGGCGGCGGCCCGGCCGGCCTGATGGCCGCCGAGCAACTGGCCACACGTGGCGTGGCGGTGGACCTGTACGACGCCATGCCCTCGGTCGGGCGCAAGTTCCTGCTCGCCGGCAAGGGTGGGCTCAACCTCACGCATGCCGAGCCGCTGGAAGCATTCATCGCGCGTTATGCCGAACGCGCAGCCGTGCTGGCACCCTGGCTGCAGGCATTCGGCCCCACCCAGCTGCGTGCCTGGGCCGCGGCGCTGGGCGTGAACACCTTCATCGGCAGTTCGCAGCGCGTGTTTCCGCAGGACATGAAGGCGGCACCGCTGCTGCGCGCCTGGCTGCACCGGCTGCGCGGGCAGGGCGTGCGCTTGCACATGCGCCACCGCTGGCTGGGCTGGGCCGACGACGGCGCGTTGCGCTTCGACTCGCCACAGGGCCCGCTGCAGGCGGTGCCCGCGGCCACGGTGCTGGCGCTGGGCGGTGCGAGCTGGTCGCGTCTGGGTTCCGACGGTGCCTGGTGGCCCTGGCTGCACGAGCGAGGTGTCGACCTGGCGCCGCTGCGGCCGTCGAACTGCGGTTTCGACGTCGGCTGGAGCGAGCATCTGCGCCAGCGCTGGGCCGGCGCGCCGCTCAAGGGCGTGGCGCTGGCCTTCGAAGGCTGGCGTCAGCTGGGCGAAATGGTGATCACCGCCACCGGCGTGGAAGGCAGCCTCGTGTATGCCGCCTCGGCGGGTCTGCGCGAGCGCATCGGCGAGCAGGGGCAGGCCACCTTCCACCTCGACCTGCTGCCGGCGCGACCGCTGGACTGGGTGCAGCGTGAACTGGCGCACCCGCGCGGGCCGCGGTCACTTTCCACGCACCTGAAGACGCGCTTGAACCTGTCGGGCGCCAAGGCCGCGCTGCTGTGGGAGGCGGTGCCCAAGGCCGCTCAGGCCGACCCGGCGCAGCTGGCCGGCTTCATCAAGGCGCTGCCCGTCTGCGTGAGCGCGCCGCGGCCGATCGAGGAGGCCATCAGCAGCGCCGGCGGCGTGCGCTTCGAGGGCCTGGACGAACGGCTGATGCTGCGGTCGCTGCCCGGCGTCTTCGCCGCCGGCGAGATGCTGGACTGGGAAGCGCCCACCGGCGGCTACCTGCTCACCGCCTGTTTCAGCACCGGCCGGGTGGCGGGGCAGGGCGCGGCCGATTGGGTGCAGGGCGGCCGCTAAACTGCGCCGCTTCGCTTTCTGTACCGCGCACCTCTTGGACAACATCGTTCTGCAAATCGCCGCCGAGCTGAAGGTTCGGCCGGCGCAAGTCGCCACCACCGTCGAACTGCTCGACGCCGGCGCGACCGTCCCCTTCATCGCCCGCTACCGCAAGGAAGCCACCGAGGGCCTGGACGACATCCAGCTGCGTGAGCTGGAGACCCGCCTGGCCTACCTGCGCGAACTGGAGGACCGCCGCGCGGCGGTGCTCAAGACGATTGAAGAGCAAGGCAAGCTGACGCCCGCGCTGCGCGCGGCGATCGAGTCCGCGCCGACCAAGCAGGAGCTGGAAGACCTCTACCTGCCCTACAAGCCCAGGCGCCGCACCAAGGGCATGATCGCCCGCGAAGCCGGCCTGGAGCCGCTGGCCGACAAGCTGCTTGCCGACCCGCGGCTCGATCCGCTGGCCGCTGCGGCCGCCTTCATCGATACCTACGAAGGCGGCCCCACCGCCTTGGCCGAAGCCGGCTTTGCCGATGCCGCCGCGGTTCTTGACGGCGTGCGCGACCTGCTCGCCGAACGCTGGGCCGAAGACGCTGCATTGGTGGGCCAGTTGCGTGCCTGGCTGTGGGCCGAGGCCGCGCTGCAAAGCAAGCTGGTCGAAGGCAAGGACGGCCAGCACGCGGACGCCGCCAAGTTCCGCGACTACTTCGACTACGCCGAGCCCATCCGAACCGTGCCCAGCCACCGCGCTCTGGCGGTGTTTCGTGGCCGCACGCAGGAGTGGCTGGATGCCAAGCTGGTGCTGGACGAACAGCTCGTTGCTGGCAAGCCGAGCCTGGCCGAGGGCCGCATCGCCCGCCACCTCGGCTGGAGCCACGCCCGGCGCCCCGGCGACGAACTCATGCGCAAGACCATTGCCTGGACCTGGAAGGTCAAGCTCAGCCTGAGCCTGGAACGCGACCTCTTCGGCCGCCTGCGCGAAGAGGCCGAAGCGGTGGCCATCAAGGTCTTCGCCGACAACCTGCGCGACCTGCTGCTGGCCGCGCCGGCGGGCAAGCGCGTGGTGATGGGCCTGGACCCCGGCATCCGCACCGGCGTCAAGGTGGCCGTGGTCAGCGACACCGGCAAGGTGCTGGACACGCACACGGTCTTTCCGCACGAGCCGCGCTGCGATTGGGAGGGTTCGCTGCACGCGCTGGGACGCCTGGTGGCCACGCACGGCGTGAACCTGATCGCCATCGGCAACGGCACCGCCAGCCGCGAGACGGACAAGCTGGCAGCCGACCTGATCAAGCGGATCCAGACGACGGCACCCGACGTCAAGCTCGACAAGGTCGTGGTCAGCGAAGCCGGCGCCTCGGTCTACTCGGCGAGTGAATTCGCGAGCCATGAGTTGCCCGAACTCGATGTCAGCCTGCGCGGCGCGGTGAGCATCGCGCGCCGGCTGCAGGATCCGCTGGCGGAACTGGTGAAGATCGACCCCAAGAGCATCGGCGTCGGCCAGTACCAGCACGATGTCAACCAGAGCGGGCTGGCGAAGAGCCTGGACGCGGTGGTCGAGGACTGCGTGAATGCCGTCGGTGTCGACCTGAACACGGCTTCGGCGCCGCTGCTCGCGCGCGTGTCGGGCCTGTCGAGCGCAGTGGCATCGAGCATCGTGCGCTGGCGCGATGCGCACGGTGCCTTCCGCAGCCGCAGGCAGTTGCTGGACGTGGCCGGCCTGGGCCCCAAGACCTTCGAGCAGGCGGCGGGTTTCCTGCGCATCCGCGACGGCGACGACCCGCTGGACATGACCGGCGTGCACCCCGAGACCTACCCCGTGGTGCAAAGGCTGCTGGCCGCCACCGGCCGCCCGGTGCACGAGCTGATGGGCCGTGCCGAGGTGCTGCGCACACTGCGGCCGGAGGCCTTTGCCGACGAGCGCTTCGGCGCCATCACCATCAAGGACATCCTCACCGAACTCGAAAAACCCGGCCGCGACCCGCGCCCCGACTTCAAGGTCGCGCGCTTCAACGACAGCGTCACCGACCTGAAGGATCTGCAGCCGGGCATGGTGCTGGAAGGCACGGTCAGCAACGTGGCGCAGTTCGGCGCCTTCGTCGACCTCGGTGTGCACCAGGACGGCCTGGTTCATGTCAGCCAGATGAGCCACAAGTTCGTCAACGACGCGCGCGAGATCGTCAAGACCGGCACTGTCGTCAAGGTGCGTGTGCTCGAAGTGGATCTGGCGCGCAAGCGCATCTCGCTGACGATGAAGCTAGACGTGCCGGCAGCACCCCGCGGCGCCGCGCAGGCCGCCAACAGCTTTCAACCCGCCGCCCGCCCGCAACGCAGCCGTACGCCAGAGCCGGCGGCTGCTGGCGCCAACGCCAACGCCATGGCCGCGGCCTTTGCGCGCCTGCCGGGCCGGCGTTAGGTCGGTGTCACGGCCGATCTCGAGCAGCTGCCACGGGTCCGGCGCCAGCCCTGGGCTAGAATTTGGCTTCGATCAACCAGCAAGGGCGAGAAAGGCATCCTGGTTATGACACCGCGGACTACGACCTTTTTTGCCGAGGCCCCGGCCCCGGCGTAAACGGCTGCGCTGTCGTTCCACCTTCCCCTGATCAAAGCGCGGCCACCCCCGCGCTTTTTCGCTTCTGGAGATCAAGAACATGCTCAACATCACGCTGCCGGACGGCTCCCGGCGAGAGTTCCCCGGCCCCGTGACGGTGGCCGAGGTCGCGGCGTCCATCGGCGCCGGGCTGGCCAAGGCGGCGATCGCCGGCCGCGTCGACGGCCAACTCGTCGACACCAGCCATGCCATCGCAGGCGACGCCCAGCTGGCCATCGTCACCGACAAGGACGCCGACGGGCTGGAGATCATCCGCCACAGCACGGCGCACCTGCTGGCCTACGCCGTGAAGGAGCTGTTCCCCGACGCGCAGGTGACGATCGGCCCGGTCATCGAGAACGGCTTCTATTACGACTTCGCCTACAAGCGCCCGTTCACGCCCGAGGACCTGGCCGCCATCGAAAGGCGCATGGCCGAGCTCGCCGCCAAGGACGAGCCGGTGATTCGCCGCGTGCTGCCGCGCGACGAGGCCGTGGCGTACTTCAAGGGCCTGGGCGAGCACTACAAGGCCGAGATCATCGCCAGCATCCCGGCCGGCCAGGACGTGTCGCTGTACCGCGAAGGCGGCTTCGAGGACCTGTGCCGCGGCCCGCACGTGCCGCGCACCGGCAAGCTGCGCCACTTCAAGCTGATGAAGGTGGCAGGGGCCTACTGGCGCGGTGACCAGGCCAACGAACAGCTGCAGCGCATCTACGGCACCGCCTGGGCCAGCAAGGACGAACTGCAGGGCTACCTGCGCATGCTGGAAGAAGCCGAGAAGCGCGACCACCGCCGGCTCGGCCGCGAACTCGACCTCTTCCACCTCGACGAACACTCGCCCGGCACGGTGTTCTGGCACCCGCACGGCTGGACGGTGTGGCAGCAGGTCGAGCAGTACATGCGTGCGGTCTACCGCGACAACGGCTACCTGGAAGTCAAGGGCCCGCAGATCCTCGACCAGGGCCTGTGGGAGAAGACCGGCCACTGGGACAAGTACCGCGAGAACATGTTCACGACCGAGTCGGAGAAGCGCCACTACGCGCTGAAACCGATGAACTGCCCCGGCCACATCCTGATCTTCAAGCAGGGCATCAAGAGTTACCGCGACCTGCCGTTGCGCTACGGCGAATTCGGCCAGTGCCACCGCAACGAGCCCACGGGCGGGCTGCACGGCATCATGCGCGTGCGCGCCTTTACGCAAGACGACGGCCACATCTTCTGCACCGAGGACATGATCCTCGATGAGTGCGTGGCCTACACGGCGCTGCTGCAGAAGGTGTATGCCGACTTCGGCTTCAAGGACATCATCTACAAGATCGCCACGCGGCCGGACGCGCGCATCGGCTCCGACGAGATCTGGGACAAGGCCGAGCACGCACTGATCGAAAGCCTGGAGAAGAGCGGCTGCGACTTCGTCGTCTCGCCGGGCGAGGGTGCTTTCTACGGCCCCAAGATCGAGTACACGCTGAAGGACGCCATCGGCCGCCCCTGGCAGTGCGGCACGATGCAGGTCGATTTCTCGATGCCCGAGCGGCTGGACGCCGTCTACGTCGCCGAAAGCAGCGAGCGCCGGCACCCGGTGATGCTGCACCGGGCCATCGTCGGCAGCCTGGAGCGTTTCATCGGCATCCTCATCGAACAGCACGCCGGCGCGCTGCCGGTGTGGCTCGCCCCGGTGCAGGTGGTCGTGGTCTCGATCACCGACGCGCACGCCGAATATGCCGCCAGCGTGGCGAAATCGCTGCAAAAACAAGGAGTTAGAGTCTCATTGGATTTGCGCAACGAGAAAATCAACTATAAAATCCGCGAGCATTCAATGCAGAAGGTCCCGTTCATCCTGGTCGTGGGCGACAAGGAGAAGGCAAACGGGGCCGTTGCCGTGCGCGCCCGGGGCAACCTGGACCTCGGTGTGATGCCCCTGGCGGACTTCCAGCAGAAGCTGCTCGGCGACATCGCGCTGAAGACCTGAGACCACCCGCCACCGCACCCCATTCAGAGTTGGCGGCCCGCCTTGCCTTGCGGCCGCTTCAGGAGTTGACACATCGCTACCTTCATGGACCGTCGCACGCCGAACGCGGAGCGCAAGCACAGGTTGAACCGGGAAATCATCGCGCCGCAGGTGCGCTTGAACGGGGTGGAGAACGAGCCGCTGGGCATCGTTTCCACGATGGAGGCCTTGCGCATGGCCGGTGAGCTGGACGTCGATCTGGTCGAGATCGCAGCCACGGCGGACCCGCCGGTGTGTCGGTTGATGGACTACGGCAAGTTCAAGTACCAGGAACAGAAGAAGGCGGCCGAAGCCAAGAGCAAGCAGAAGGTCATCGAGGTCAAGGAAGTCAAGTTCCGCCCCGGCACCGACGAAGGCGACTACGCGATCAAGATGCGCAACCTGCGCCGCTTCATCGCCGAGGACGGCGACAAGGGCAAGGTCACGCTGCGCTACCGGGGCCGCGAGATCACGCACCAGGACATCGGCATGCGCATGCTGGAGCGCATCCGCGACGAGCTGTCCGACGTGGCGATGGTCGAGCACATGCCCAAGCTGGAAGGGCGCCAGATGATCATGGTGCTGGCGCCGAAGAAGAAGTAGGAATCGCAGATTTCAGCGGCGCGGTCTGGTCACCGTGCCGGTGAAGAGGGCCCTGCGCATCGTCGATGCCGGGGCCACCACAAGCCGCTGCAGGCCAACAAGCACCGGGAGCCGTTCCCGGACGCCTGCAGGGGTCACATAGAAGGAGCAGTCATGCCCAAGATGAAGACCAAGAGCGGTGCCAAGAAGCGGTTCCGCGTCCGTCCGGGGGGGACCGTCAAGCGCGGTCAGGCGTTCAAGCGCCACATCCTCACCAAGAAGAGCACCAGCCGCAAGCGCGACCTGCGCGGCGCGGTCAACGTGCACGAGTCCGACATGGGTGGCATCGCCAAGATGCTGCCCTTCGCCGGTCTTTGACCTTCCACTGACGGACCAGGAGAACACACATGCCTCGCGTCAAACGTGGTGTCACGGCACACGCCCGCCACAAGAAGATCCTCGCCCTGGCCAAGGGCTTCCGCGGCCGCCGCAAGAACGTCTTCCGCATCGCCAAGCAGGCGGTGATGAAGGCCGGGCAATACGCCTACCGCGACCGCCGCACCCGCAAGCGGGTGTTCCGCCAGCTCTGGATCGCACGCATCAACGCTGCGGCTCGCGCCGGCGGCATCACCTACAGCAAGTTCATGGCCGGCTTGAAGAAGGCCAACATCGAGATCGACCGCAAGGTCCTGTCGGACATGGCCATCCGCGACCCGGCGGCCTTTACGAGCATCGTCGACAAGGTGAAGGCCCAGCTCGCTTGAGCCCACGCTGCCGGGCCTGCGGGCCCAGCAGTTGCTCGAGCGTCGTCACCGGGTTCGCGCCCGGCGACGCCCCTGCTTGCACAGGCCGTCACCTCGGGGCGGCCTTCTTGTTTTTCGGACCATGAACGATCTCGACACCCTGGTGCAGGCCGCGACGGCCGACTTCGACGCCGCCGCGCTGGCCGCCGAGCTGGAAAACGCCAAGGCGCGCTACCTCGGCAAGAGCGGCCGCATCACCGAGCAGCTCAGGAGTCTGGCGACGCTGCCTGCGGAACAGAAGAAGTCCCGCGGCGCCGAGATCAACCAGGCCAAGGCGCGCATCGA
>JACZKT010000365.1 GCA_014859905.1 Rubrivivax sp. | reverse complement strand
GGCCAGGAGCAGGTGCGTCTTGTATGGAAGCCGCCTGATGCTCTGCGTGCCAACTTGCCTGAGAGATGGACTGCAACTCCGAAGCGACAGGCTCTGCGAAGCCCATGGACCAGGTTGAGAAGTGGCGCTGATTAACAGGTGCGGCGACAAGCTCGATGAGGCCCCGATGCCTGCGCGACCTCTTGATGCGTGAATAGACTTCCTCAACCCCTGCTTCGGGTCCCTCGAAGTACTGAAAGAACGAGCCGTCTTGATGAAGGATGGCCCCGCTCACGCCTGCTATCGCATTGAACGCTCGAGCGTCCAGGAGTAACGCGTCGAGTTCTTCTGGCGCGAAGCGACGGGTGGCACTGCTGACATAGGCGACGGCGACCAGAGCGGGCATTGTGCAGCCTAACGTGGCGTTAAGCGGCGGCCGTAGGCCGTCCGCTTAAACGCAGGGTTGGGCCGGCGGGCGACAGTGTGACGCAGGCGCGCCGAAACCCGAAGCGAGCGCTGCGTCCACCCGTGGCCCCCGTCATGGTGTCCCGCGCGTGAAACCGCTCGAGCATGATGACGCCACACCTCGCTGGGCTGGCCCGGTGGAGCGAGGCGCGCCCGAACGCGGCAGCGCCCGAGATCGGAGGCTGCGCGGGCAAAGCGAGTATTTCCACGGGTGGGCCCAACGTTCGAGTTAAGCGGGCGACGACGGCAGGACGCCAAGCCCGGGCTGGCGAAAATGTACCGCGTACCGCCAGCCCGGGCTTGGCGGCCTGCCGTTGGCGCTCCGCTTGAACGAGGGGTTAGGCCGCATCACGCGACTGGCCGCAAAGCCGTGGTTGCTGCGTGCAAGGCATTAACTAGGTTACAGAATGCTTCTACTGCTTGATCAGCGAGGGCTCGATTGGCAAATACGGGCTCGTCTGGTGGAACAGAGTCTTGATTAAGGAAGGCAAGTAGTGGTGAGACGTGTACAACTCGGTGACGATACTGAATGAAGCGGCGTATAGCTTCTATTTCGTGGGGCTTGACTCCCAGGTCACCGATCCTAATTCCGTATGTGGCTCGAAAGGCGCGCTTCAAATGACCAAAGTCCTGAAAGTTGAGACGAATGTTATCTGCAACTACTGAGAGCAGCGAGGCGGAGGCGTCCCTCGCCATCGCCTCGAGTTCTGAAATTCGTGCGGACTCGCGCTCGGCCTTTGAGCAAAATGCGCTAAAGAGCGCCACAGGATCCGCCTTAATTCCTTCACTTTCGATCTCGATCAGTCGTGTTTCAGCGTAGCTCTCTAGGCCCGTCACAAGCATAGATAGAGTGGTTGTTGCTTGGAGCACTTCAAACATGAAACCCTGATCGGAGGTCCCTGTCCAGAGCATTGTCACAGCCTGGAGTGTGCTGTCCCACGCTTCGCGCGCGGTTGACGCAAGCAGTACATCTCGGCCACGCTGAATGCGCACGCCCAGAACTTGTACACCTGCATCCCCAAGTTGAAAGACCGAGCCATCGGTGCCGACGCGGATAGACATCGGTGATGCCGTGCCGACAGCTTTGAGCATTCCAACCGCGATGTCCTTTGGGGCGCAGTGGAGGCGAACTTCCTCTGGACTCCACACGAACGCTAGGAGTGCCCGCTCAAAGCTTGGGACGCCGGCCAGATCAATAGACGCGAGCCTGGTGCCCGTTCCGGGCGATGAGTGGTAGAAGTTCAGTCGCCTGCCTTGGGTACGTTCTAGCTTGAAGTAATGCCCGCCAGAAGGAATCTCGACAATGATTCCGCCTGGCGCATCAACGCGGAAGGCATCTGAGGACGAGAACTCGAACGCGACAGTTCCTACGGGTCGACAGATCGCTTCCGAGATCCGGGACAGAAGTTCTGGTGGCAGTGCCATGGTGGTGTCTATGCGGCCTAACGTGGGAGCTAAGCGGCCCGCAGCGGCAGGACGCGCATGGCCCAGAATGAAATGAGGGCCATGCGCGGCATGCCGTTGCGGGTCCGCTTGAGCGACGGGTTAGCCCGCTCTTTGACCGGCGCGCTCGTGCCGCTGACGCTGCCGATGCGCGGCATGGTGCTCACCGCACGGCAACGACGAACGCGAGGCGGCTTGTACGTGCGGGGATTCTCGCGGCCCAAGTGCGTGGCGGCAAGGACGCGATGCGTTGTGCATCAAGCTGCAGGCGCCCAGCTGTGCGGCAGAACTGCGGCGCGCACACGCGAAGTGCAACCGTTCCGACGCGACGCGATACCGGGACTTGCGCGACCCTCCACCACTGACTGACTGCCCGGCGCAGCACGGCGGCGCGAAGCGCCAACCACTTTCTGACTTTCGATTCGCTCGCAGGAACCGCCGGTAGCGCAACCCCGCACGGCGGCCGACCTTGGTAGCGCAGCATGCAGCGAGCCGGCAGCTCGAGGAAGCAACTTGCTGCGGCGGGCGAAGACGGGAGCGATGGCCACCATTTGCCGACGCGTGAGTGGATGGGCCGCCTGAGCGGGCTAACGTTTGAGCTAACCTGCGCCTTGCGGCAGGCCGCGTATGGCCCAGAATGAAATGAGGGCCATGCGCGGACTGCCGCAAGGCGTCAGGTTGAGCGAAGGGTTAGCCCGCAGATGCGCGCGGCGTGCGAGCGTTGCCTTGACGAGGGGCGCCTTTGGAACCATAATGGTTCCTAAATGGTGAAGGACTCGCATGCCCACAACCCTGACCTTGAAGAATATTCCCGACACAGTGTACGAGCGCCTGAAGGCCTCCGCCGAGGTGAACCGGCGCAGCCTGAACAGCGAGGCCATAGTGTGCTTGGAGAGCGTTCTGCTGCAAACACGGCTTGCTCCAAGTGAACGGCTGGCCCGTGCCCGCGAGCTCCGCGCCGCGCTGGCGCCATCGAAGTTTCGCGCACGCGACATAGATGCATTCAAGAAGGCTGGCCGGGCGTGATCGTTGTGGACAGCAACGTGCTTGCGTACCTGTACCTGCCAGGTGACTTCACCGCGCGAGCTGAGGCACTGCTCCAGGCTGACCCGGAGTGGACGGCGCCCATACTTTGGCGGAGCGAGTTCCGGAACATCTTGGCCGGATACATGCGGCGTGGGTCATTGACCTTCGATCAGGCTGCTTCACTGCAGCGCGAGGCAGAGGACTTGATGCGTGACTGCGAGTTCGACGTTGACTCAAACGAAGTTCTGCAATTGGTGCGCGACAGTGATTGCTCAGCGTACGACTGCGAGTTCGTCGCAGTGGCGGCCAAGCTCGACGTGAAGTTGGTGACCATGGACAAGAAGCTTCTTCGGGCCTTCCCGAACCACTGCGCTTCGTTTTCTGCGGGCTAACGTTTGAGCTAACCGGCACGCATCGGCGTGGCGACTGGCCCGCGAAGCGCAACGATAGCCTCGGTGCTTCGCGGGCCAGGCGACATGCCGTTGCGTGTCCGGTTGAGCGAAGGGTTAGGCAGCGGCGGGAACGGGCGGCGTGCCGGCACGACGAACACACATGCCACGGCCCCGTAAAGGCGAGAGAGCCTCGCTCCTGGGCTGAAGGAACAACGGCCAAACTCTGCAGGCAAGACGCGGAGGTGGTTGATGTGCAAAGGCGCGCTGAGCGCACCGAATACCGAAACGCAGGCCGAAGTAGGCGGAGACAGCGTGTCCGGAGCGCGTGACTTCGCGGCCCATGGCTGCGACAACAAAGCTGGCGATTGAACCATGTGCGTTGCGCTGCCTAACGTTTGAGCTAAGCGGGCGACGACGGTGAGTGTGATCAGCCAATTCGATGGTCCGCCGATCAAGCTTGGTGATGGTTGTTGAACGACGAGCCGGAGGTGTTCGGCGAGGCGTTATTCAACGTTGCTGGTGGCCATCACATGCGTGAACAAGAACGCCGCCAGGTTTGAGCCTGGCGGCGTTGCACGTTGAGGCGTGATGGTTTCAGAACGGCGGGGCGTCGTCGGCAGCGGGCGGGGTCGGGGGAACCATGTTGTGCTCTGCCCGGTCCTCGTAGAAGCGGCGGACTTGGGACGCGTAGTGGATGTCGAACTGGTCGAGCACGTGCTCGATGAAGGTTCGGATTTCGACGACGGCTTCATCGCTGAGCGTTGGCAGCGCGATGGGGTAGACGTGGGGATCCTGGCGGTCGGTGTTCATGATGTAGCGAGCGTTGCTCAACGTCGGGTCGCCGCGCGGCGGGTGGTTGGTGTGTCGGGCGGCGCGAAGACCTCCAGGTAGAGCTTCTCGTCAAGCTGGGGCAGCTCGCGTTTGGCGGCAACGGCCAGAAGTTCGGCGGCCATGGTGGTGAGGATGCGGTAGTTGCCGGCGGCGTGATCGCATAGCGTGTGACGCAACTGCTGCGTCATCAGGGTGGCGTTGCCTGCTCCGGTCAGCAGATGAGCCAGTCCTTCGATGAGCTCTTCGCGGCTGGCGTGCTCGGTGGCCAGGCGGGTGCGGATGCGGCTACCCAGCGGGATCAGATCCTCGCGCCGGAGCTTGTCGATGAGACGTGCATCGCCGGCCAGCACGACGCACAGCAGCGGCTGCGAGTCGAAGCGCGCGCTGGCCAGCAGGCGCAGCTCGCACAGGGCGGCCGGACTCATCTCCTGCGCCTCATCGATGAGCAGCACGCAGCGCCGGCGGGTGGTGTCCAGGTGCGCCAGCCAGCGTTCGCGCAAGGCCTTGAAGCCGCCCCATCGGTTGTGCGGGCGCAGCGCGACGGCGAAGATGTCACCGAGTTCGCGGTAGAAGTCGGCCAGGTTGCTTTGCGGATGGCTGACGGCGCCGACGGTCACGTCGCAGAGCTTGGACAACCGCTCGGCCAGCAGGCGCAGTGCGATGCTCTTGCCGGTGCCGGGGTCGCCGTGGATCATGGCGAAGCCACCCTCGCGGATCTGGGCGTGCTCGATGCGCCAACAGAAGTTCTCCAGCTTGGGCGGTACGAAGATCGCCTCGGTGGGGAGCTCGGGCGAGAAGGGGTTCCACTTCAGCCCGTACAGGGCCAGGAGTCTTTGGTTCATGCGGGGTCCTGATCGTTGGTGCGCGGCGCTGCGGGATCGGGTGCGGACAGGTAGGCCGGCGGCATGCCGGTGGCGGCGTGCTCGGCGAGCAGTTGGAGCAGCAGCGGCGCCATGCCGCTGGGCGGCAGCGGCGAGAGGTCTCGCCCGACAGGGTCGAGCTTGCGGCGCTGCGCGTCGGCGTTGGCAGACTTGTCCAGCGGCTTGATCGGGCACAGGACGGCGCCGGTGCGCGGGTCGACCAGGTCGACGCGGCTCAAGTCCCAGCGGGCGTAGCGCACGTGGACGTCGTTGAGATGGCGGTAACGTCCGGGGATCTCGAAGCGGCAGCCCTGCAGGCTGAAGGTGCCGTCGGATCGGCGAGCGCGGCGCTTGACCTCGATGCGGAAGGCGTCGCACAGCGTCGCGGAGCCGGGGCACGGGCGCGCCACGGTCGGACCGGCAAGATGGCGGCTCAGCGGTGTGACGCCGATCTCGGAGTGCACCGTGCGGTGGTATTCCTGTTCGACCCAGGCCTGGCTTGCCTCGTTGAGCCGATCCAGCGTGAGGGTCTGCTCGCCCTCGAGCATGGGCATCAGCCGCCCTTCTATGCGGCTCCAGAACGACTCCTGCTTCGCGTTTTGATATGGGCTGTACGGCAGCGTGGTCTGGTGCACGATACCCAGCCGGGCGAGCCCGCAGACGAATTCCTCGGACACCATCGCCGCGCCGTTGTCCGTCATCAGGGCCCTTGGCAGACCGCGCTTCATGAACGCCTGCGACAGGCCATGCACGAGGCTCTGGGCCGTCTCGTCGAGGTACCACTGCAGGTGACAGACCAGGCGCGAGCGATCGTCGATGAAGCCCACCAGCATCGGCGTGGCCCACAGGCCGCCGCGGGTGAGGACCTTGCGCGAGCCATGGTGGAAGTCAAGGTGAAGCAGCGCGCCGACATGCTCGACTTCGAAGCTGCGCACCTCCAGCTGTTCGAGCCGGTCGCGGGCCAGCACCGCGCCCTCGGTGGCTCGCTTGGGGCGTGCCTTCCTGTGCATGCCCTGGCTGAGCAGGAAGCGCCGTACCGTCGCATACGAGGCCACCGGCAAGCCGGCGGCCTGCAGTGTGACGCGCAGGTTGTCCAGATGCAGCTGGGCCGTCCAGCCAGCGTGCTCCCGGTACTGCGCCGTCAAGGCGGCCACGGCTTGCTCGCTCATGCTGGGGAAGCGACCTTCGTCGCCACGCAGCCGGTCGCGCAGCGCCGCCAGCGGGTCGTCGCTTCGCCTGGACGCGTAGTACCAACGCTCCAACGTGGAGACGCCGAAGTGCACGTCCAGGCCCGTGTCGGGGTGACGCCACGTCTTGGCCGCCAGGACCAGCAGCGCATCGCGCAGCCGCCCCGGCTCGGGGGGTGAGGTCATCAAGGGACCGATGACCGAGAAGCGCAGCCGCGCCCACCGATCCCGCTTGGGCGGATCGAACGATTTCTTCACATGAGGCTCCAGGAGGTACCACACCGGTGGTGTGGCTTGCTGGAACCAAGGGTATGGACTCCCGGCCAGGCGGTCTACGTACAGGTTCTGCGTGTGATCAGCGGCCCTCGAATACCTCGACGGCGGCAGCTCCAGCGCTGCGCAGCGTCACCGGGCTGAGGAACACGAGCAAGCGCATCAGGCTGTCCGCGGGCGAGCCCGTGAAGCGCTCGAGCAGGGTGCCCGGGAACCCCAGGACATCAGCGGGCGGCATGAAGCGCGCGCACGTCGCGCGCCACAACGGCGTCAGCGGGAACTGCTCGGTCCACCAGGCCTGCCAACGCTGCAGCGTCTGACGCGCGACACCCAACTCCGCGCCCAGATGCGCGCCCGCTGCTGTCCAAGCGGTGCGCGAGGCCGACACCAGCACCACCGCAAGGCCCAGGTACACCCGCCGGCCCAGGAAGCGCACCGACAGCGGGGTCGACCGCGTGCGGCACACCGCGCAGCAAAAGCTCAGCCGCGATGAATAGTCGTCGCGCATGCTGCGCGGGCAGCCGCGCGGCTTGCGGGGGTAGTCGGCACAGTGAAGATTGCCACCGCAGCGACAGCCGTCGGCACGACATTGCGCGGCGAACTCGTGGTCGATGCGAAGAAGCAGGGTGAGGAACTTCGGGGCTTGCAGCAAGGCATGGCACACTGGGTTGGTCTCTTCTTGTGGTCGAACAAGACTCCTCCAAAGAGGCCGTTTGCGCAAGATCCCCGAGTCAGGGGGCGAGGCCGCAGGCGGCCTCGGTGCTGCGCGACGATGCGCCAGCCGTCCTCTGCCCCAGTCTTGATAGCAAGGGATCCACGGTGCCAAAAGCCGGTCGCAACGATCCCTGCCCTTGCGGCAGCGGCAAGAAGTACAAGCACTGCTGCCTCGAAAAGGACCGGGCGGCCGAGCTCGCGCCCGCCATTGCCCAGCGCGTCGCGTTGCAGGCTCACAAGGCCAACCAAGCTGCTCAGCAAAAGGACTACCAGGCCGAGTTGCTGCAATCCCAGGCCACGTGGCCGGAAGCCCAGGCCCTGGATGCCGCGTCCAACGCCGTGATCGACCTGGTCCGTGCCGGCCGTCTCGATGAGGCCGAACAAGCCGCCCGAGATCTGCTGGTTCGCTACCCCGAGGTGCACGATGGCTACGATCGGCTGGGCATGGTCCACGAGGCCCGAGGCCAGTTCCGCCAGGCCGCCGACTGCTACCGCAGCGTGGTCGAGTTCGCGCGCGCCAATCCCGAGAACTACGACCCCGAATTCGTCGACAGCTTCCTCGATCTCATCGCCAAGCTCGAAGCCTCCGCGGCCGAGGCGCAACGCGCGGTCAACAACGTCGACAGGTCTGGTTGACGAAACTCATCGGCCGGCCGACACCCGCGCCACACCGCTGGGACAAGGTTGAACCATGAGGTACATGGCTCAACCGGGGCGCCTCCGGCGGCCTGGCAGGGGCTTCAATCGAACGAAGATCAGAACAGACCACCCGCCGCCTGCAACCGTCAATGATCTGTTCACGATTGACGAGGGTCGACAAGGTCGGACCATCACGCAACTCGATCAATCGCAGGTGTCGGCCCAGCAAGATCAGTGCTCATGCTCATCCGCCGCCGTCCACAGCGCGTGCTGCACGACCCCAAGTTTCCGGCCGTCGTTCGCAACGATCGCATTCAGTTCGAGGCATGGATCGAGCCGATGGATTTGGCGCCACCCGCGCCACCGCAATTCGACATTCAGCGCATCGGCCGAGCTCCGGGGAGCGTCCGCTGGGACGACCTGGTCGCCGTGGCCGATCGCTTCGATGACTTCGACGAGAAGGCTGGCCGCCAACGACCGGGCGAACGCAGCTGGTACGGGCGCCTGCACACCGCAGATGGAGAGCGAACAGCTGTCCTGCTTCAGACCGCCGAAACAGGCTTGATCCCCGCCGACGGGATGGACCTGGTCGGGCTGAAGCATCTGATCGGTTTGCCGGGTGCCGGCAAGACGACGCTCCTCTTTCTCTTGGCTGCGTGGATGGACGAACGTGGCTATCGGGTCTGCTTTCTCTTCCCGTCCATCGAAGTCTCGACCGCGTTCATCGAAAGACTGGCGCAGTACGAGGTGCGCGCCGGCTTGCTCTTCGGGCAAAGCGACCGGGCGCGCAGTAAGCACGTCGCCAACTTCGCGTCGGCGCTGTCTCAGGAGAACAGCGGATATGCCGTGACACGCAGTGCGGCGCCATTCTTCGCGACCAACTGCGCTCTTGCTGGCTATGCCAGCGATGAAGACATCGCGTTCCCTCACGATCGTCCGCCGTGCCAAGCGGTCTTGCAACGCGCGATCGATGACAAGAAGAAGACGAAGGACCCCAATAGCCAGAAGCCGACCCGAGACCGTCAACGGCAGTGCGCCCTGGCCGCCGTTTGCGGCCGACAGTTCGTTGAGCGCGAGTTGGTAGTGCCACCGTGTGGGCGGGCCATGTTCTCTCGACCGACCGTGAGGTGTCCCCGCTGTTCTCCGGCGTACAGCTTCGTCACTTCGAACTGATCGCTCGGACCTTCGACTTGGTGGTTGTGGATGAATGCGACGGCGCACAGTCGAACCTGGATGGCCGCGGCACACCTCTGATGAAGCTGTCGGGCGACGCGAACTCCGTGTGGAACCACTTGCTCATGGATCTGCACGCGCCAGCAGCTCAGGGGAGAAACGCCTTCGTGGCGGGCACCACGATTCCGACGATCATGGCCATGTCGGGCCGTTTTGGGACGGCCGCCGAACGGCTGACCGCGGCCATCATCCACGCCAGCCCGCAGTTCCGCAAAGAGACCGAGAACAAGCTCCTCACGTCGCTATCGGTCCTGGCGGACATGTATCCGGAGCCCAAGGAAGACGACGAGTCCGCCTGGGCGCCAGATGACTTGCCTGACGCGGTCTTGAGAGCCCATCAGGACGCGCGGCGGGCCATGGAGCGGATCTGGGACATTGT
>JACZKT010000364.1 GCA_014859905.1 Rubrivivax sp. | reverse complement strand
CGGCGCCGCCGGCCAGCGCGGGCGTGGCCGCGACGACACCACCCACACCCACACCTCGTGCCGCCCTCGCCGCCGTGGTGCCGCCCCCGGCGGCGCGTGCCACCGTGCCGGACGACGGAGCGCGTGCCCGAGCGCTTCTCGAAGGTTCCGGCGCACCGGCGAAAGCGGACGGCGCCTCGGCCTTGTCTGGCGCAGCGGCGCCGTCCGCTTTCGCCGGTGCGCCAGACAAGGCCGAGGCGCGCTTCGTGGTGCAGGTCGGCGCCTACAGCGACGCGGCCACGCTGCGCGAAGCGCGACAGCGCGTCGAACAGCTCGGCCTCAAGACCTACACCCAGGTCGTCGACACCGAAGCCGGCAAGCGCACGCGCGTGCGCATCGGCCCCTACGCCAGCCGCGACGAGGCTGACGCCGCGGCGGCCAAGGTCAAGCGTGCCGGCCTGCCGGCCAACATCCTGGCCCTTTGATGACCGTGCCGGAGTTGCCGTGGATCGACTGGCTGCTGCTGGCGGTGCTGGCCGCGTCGGTGGTGGTGGGCTTCGTGCGCGGCCTGATCTTCGAGTGCCTGGCGCTGGCCGGCTGGGTGGTGGCCTGGTTCGCCTCGCAGTGGGCGGCGCCGCAGCTGGCGCCGCATCTGCCGGTGGGAACGCCCGGGTCGGCACTGCAGCTGGGCGCCGCCTTTGCGCTGGCCTTCTTGCTGGCGATCGTCGTCTGGGGCCTGCTGGCACGGCTGGTGCGCGTGCTGGTCCACGCCACGCCGCTGTCGCTGCTGGACCGTGTGCTCGGCAGCGGCTTCGGCGTCTTCCGCGGCCTCGTGCTGCTGCTGGCGGTGGCCACCGTCGTGACGTATACGCCGGCCGCACAATCGGCCACCTGGCGCGGCTCGCACGGCGCGCTGCTGCTGGGGCAGGCCCTGCAGACGCTCAAACCCCTGTTGCCCGCGCCGGCGGCGCGCCTGTTGTCGGCCTGACTCAGCAAACAAGCGGAAATCACCCACCATGTGCGGCATCGTCGGCGTCATCTCCAAGGCGCCTGTCAACCAGCTGATCTACGACGCGCTGCTGCTGCTGCAGCACCGCGGGCAGGACGCCGCCGGCATCGTCACGATGCAGGGCACGCGCTGCTTCATGCACAAGGCACGCGGCATGGTGCGCGACGTCTTCCGCACGCGCAACATGCGCTCGCTGCCCGGCAGCGTCGGCCTGGGCCAGGTGCGCTACCCGACCGCCGGCAACGCCTACAGCGAAGAGGAGGCGCAGCCCTTCTACGTCAACGCGCCCTTCGGCATCGTGCTCGTGCACAACGGCAACCTCACCAACGCGCCGCTGCTGAAGGCCGAGCTGGTGCAGATCGACCGCCGCCACATCAACACCGACAGCGACACCGAGGTGCTGATCAACGTTCTGGCGCACGAGCTGCAGTTCGCCGCGCGCGACCTGCCGCTGACGCCGGTGGAGATCTTCAAGGCCGTGGCCGCCGTGCACCGGCGCGTGAAGGGCTCGTACGCCGTCGTTGCGCTGATCGCCGGCTACGGGCTGCTGGCCTTTCGCGACCCCTACGGCATCCGCCCGCTGTGTTTCGGCGAAGGGCCGGCGCCGGACCAGCCCGAGGGCCGCTCGGTGATGGTGGCCAGCGAGTCGGTGGCGCTGGAAGGCACCGGCCACCGCCTGACGCGCGACGTGGCACCCGGCGAGGCGGTCTTCATCGACCTCCAGGGCCGGATCCACACCCACCAGTGCGCGCTGGACCCCAAGCTCTACCCCTGCATGTTCGAATACGTCTACCTGGCACGGCCCGACTCGGTGCTCGACGGCATCTCGGTCTACCACGCGCGGCTGAACCTGGGCGAGACACTGGCGCAGCGCGTGATCTCGACGATGCCGCCGAGTGACATCGACGTCGTGATCCCGATTCCCGAGAGCAGCCGGCCGAGCGCGATGCAGCTGGCGCACCGCATCGGCAAGCCCTACCGCGAAGGTTTCGTGAAGAACCGCTACGTCGGCCGCACTTTCATCATGCCCGGGCAGGGCGTGCGCAAGAAGAGCGTGCGCCAGAAGCTCAACGCCATCGGCATGGAATTCAAGGGCCGCAACGTGTTGCTGGTCGACGACTCGATCGTGCGCGGCACCACCAGCAAGGAGATCGTGCAGATGGCGCGCGAGGCCGGCGCGCGCAGGGTCTACATGGCTTCGGCGGCGCCGCCGGTGCGTTACCCCAACGTCTACGGCATCGACATGCCGACCAAGGAAGAGCTGATCGCGCACGGCCGCAGCATCGAGGAGATCCGCGAATTCATCGGCGCCGACGCGCTGATCTACCAGGACGTCGACGCCATGAAGCGTGTCGTGGGCGCGCTCAACCCCAAGCTCGACGGCTTCGAGGCCAGCTGCTTCGACGGCCGCTACATCACCGGTGATGTCAGCGCCGAGGACTTCGCGTCGATGGAAAGGCAGCGCCGCCTGCAGTTCGACGAGGACGAGGACAACCCGCACTCGCGCCTGGCGCTGCAGGACGAGGAGGCCGGGTCGTGACGATCCCACGCGTTGAATTGCCGCCCGACGTGCGGCTGGACACCCTGGCCGTGCGCGAGGGCCTGCCGCGCACGCCGTGGGGCGAGAACTCCGAGGCGCTGTTCCTCACCAGTTCCTTCGTGCACCCCGACGCCGCCACCGCGGCGGCGCGCTTCGCCAACGAGGAAGAAGCCTTCGTCTACAGCCGCTTCGGCAACCCCACGGTGACGATGATGGAGCGCCGGCTGGCGGCCATGGAAGGTACCGGCGGCTGCATCGGCACGGCCAGCGGCATGGCGGCGATCCTGCTGCTCATCCTGGGTCTGCTCAAGAGCGGTGACCACGTCGTCTGTTCGCGCAGCGTGTTCGGATCGACCATCAAGCTGTTCCAGGACTTCGCGAAATTCGGCATCGAGACCAGCTTCGTCTCGCAGACCGACCCGCCGCAGTGGCGCGCAGCCATGCGGCCGGGCACGAAGCTGCTGTTCGCCGAGTCACCCACCAACCCGCTGACCGAGGTCTGCGACATCGCGGCGCTGGCCGGGATCGCGCACGCAGGCGGCGCCTTGCTGGCCGTGGACAACTGCTTGTGCAGCCCGGCGCTGCAGCGGCCGGCAGCGCTGGGCGCCGACCTGATCATCCACTCGGGCACCAAATACCTCGACGGCCAGGGCCGTGTCATCGCCGGTGCGGTGTGCGGGCCGCAAGAGCTGGTGGCCAGCAAGTTCGTCCCGGTGATGCGCAGCGCCGGCATGAGCCTGTCGCCGTTCAACGCCTGGGTCGTGCTCAAGGGACTGGAGACGCTGTCGGTGCGTATGCAGGCGCAAAGCGAGCGGGCGCTGCAATTGGCGCACTGGCTCGAGGCGCAGCCCAGTGTCGAGCGTGTCTACTATCCCGGCCTGCCTTCGCACCCGCAGCATGCACTGGCCATGGCGCAGCAGTCGGGCCGTGGCGGGGCGGTGGTGTCGTTCATCGTCGAGGGCGAGCGTGCCGCTGCCTTTGCCGCCATCGACGCCACTCGCATCTGCTCGATCACCGCCAACCTGGGCGACACCAAGACCACCATCACGCACCCGGCGAGCACCTCGCACGGGCGGCTCAGTGAAGCGCAGCGGCAGGCCGCGGGCATCACGCAGGGGATGATCCGCGTCGCCGTGGGGCTGGAAGACATCGAGGACATCAAGGCCGATCTCGGCCGCGGGCTGGCCGGCCCGGCCATCAAGACATGAGCAAAGTCCGCACCCGCATCGCCCCCTCTCCCACCGGCTACCTGCACCTGGGCACGGCGCGCACGGCGCTGTACTCCTGGGCCTACGCGCGCCACTTCGGCGGCACCTTCGTGCTGCGTATCGAGGACACCGACGTCGCGCGTTCGACGCAGGATTCGGTGGCGCAGATCCTGGCATCGATGCAGTGGCTGGGCCTGGACCACGACGAAGG
>JACZKT010000363.1 GCA_014859905.1 Rubrivivax sp. | reverse complement strand
CTGCCCCACGCGCGCAGCCCTACAGCAACACCTCGATCAGGCAGGGCGCCCGGCTGGCGCAGGCGCTGCAGCGCGGCTTCGCCAGCCGGGCGCCCTGCCTGATCGAGGTGTTGCTGTAGGGCTGCGCGCGTGGGGCAGGTGGCGCCATGGACCATCGGCGCGGCATTTGGCGTGCGGGCTCCATCCGGGTGCTCGTGAGTCGACTCTGAAGGCCTCTTGATCGACCGTCAGGCCCGGTTTGTCTTCGCCCTCAGTCGCCGCGAATCCAGTCGCACCGAGGGTCAGACCCGGAACAAAGGCCGAATTGTGCCCAGGCCGCCCCAGCAGGCGTCCAGCGCTGCTCAAGTCGCCGCCTGGTCTGCCGAAAGCCACGGCATGACACTGGAAAAGCCTTGCGACAGGATCGTGGCTGCCATCGCCTCGCAGGCACGCAGACGCCGGCGCGCGCGCGGCTTGACGCTCGTGGAGTTGATGCTGGCCGTGATGATCGCCAGCATCGTGCTGGCGATCGGCGCCACGGGCTGGAACTACTACCGTGAAAAGATCAGGATCAGCACCGCGATCCAGGACATTGCGGCGATCTCCGTGGGCGTCCAGATGATGTGCGAAGACGACCGCGCCTGCCCGGCCGCCTTGCCCGCGTCATTGGCCAAGCTCGATCCCTGGGGCAAACCGTACAAGTACCTGGCGCTCGGTGGCCATGGGGCCATTGGACACGCGCGCAAGGACCGTTCCCTGGTCCCGATCAACAGCGACTTCGACCTCTACAGCATGGGACCGGACGGCATGAGTTCGGCGCCGCTGACCGCCCAGGCCAGCCACGACGACATCATCCGTGCCAACGACGGCAAGTTCGTCGGCGTGGCGGCCAACTACTGAGAGCCGGGCCCGATGAAGCTCGATGGCGTGTTCCTGGACAGCCGGCTGGGACGCCGCATCTTCGTCCTCTTCATCCTGGCGGCGACGGTGCCGATCGCGCTGCTGGGCGCACTGGCCTACGGCGGCTGGAGTTCCCACACCGCCGCGCAGGACGACGACCGCCTGACCAAGGCCACCCGGTACGTCGCGCTGACGGTGCTGGATCGTCTGCTGGTGGCCAGGATGGCGCTGCAGTTCGTCGTGCCCGACGCCAGCGGCCGCGCCCTGGACCCACGCCTGCGCGGAATGTTCGTCTCGGTCGCGGGCGAGGACGGCCCAGACCTGCCCAGCGGCATCGCGCAGCCTCCCGCGGTCCCGGCACGGCAGGCCGAGCCACCGGCCGCGGACCGCGGCCTGTTCTGGATGCACCCCGCCGGCGAGGGTTCGGCACCGATCGTGATGCTGCGCGTTCGCGACGCGGCGACCGGCCAGACGACGATCGGCGAACTGGACCCCCGCTATTTGTGGTCCGAAATCGCTGACGACGCGGGCGGCGAGGAGGTCTGCGTCTTCTCGACGACCGGCGCCCGGATCTTCTGTTCCTCCGCCGCCGGCACAGTTGCAGAGAGCAGCCCACCCGCCGCCACGGCAAGCGCCTCCTGGAGCCTCTTTCTCAGGCACGAGTTCGGCGTCGACGACTGGCGCTTCACGCTGCAGCGCCCGGTCGACTCGGCAACCCGGGCCGGTTTCTCGTTGGTGAACGTCGCCTGGCAGGTGGTCCTGGCCTCGATCCTGCTGGTGACGGTGCTGAGCCTCGTGCTGGTGCGGCGGACCACGGTGCCGCTGCACAAGCTGACTGCCGGCACGCGGCGCCTGGCCGGCGGCGACTACGGCGTGCGGGTCGACGTGCACACAACCGACGAGTTCGGAGAACTCGGTGCGGCGTTCAACGACATGGCCGGGCGCATCGGGCAGCAGGTGCACCAGCTCGAAGTGCTGTCGTCGATCGACCGCGCGATCCTCGAAGCCAGCGACGCGGCACGGCTGGTGCCACGCGCCCTGGCGCGCCTGGCCGATCTGTCGCCCGGCACACCCGTGGGCATCGCGCTCATCGACCCGGCGCTGCCGGCGCATCTGGACTGCACCTTGCAGGACGCTGCGGGCGACGCCTGCGAGCGCCGGCTGGGCATGAATCCGGAACTGCAGATGGCGATGCTGGAGCAGAACAGCGCCTGGCGCCGCAGCGCCGACATACCCGCGCTGGCGCCGCTGCTGGCAGCGCTGGGCTGGCCGCAGGACGAGGTCTACGTGGCGCCAGCGCGCCGGCGCGAACAGACGCTGGGCGTGCTGCTGGTCGGCGGCGGCATGACCCCGGCATTCGACGCCGCGTGGGAACGCCAGCTGGGTGAGCTGCGCGACCGCATCGCCGTCGCGCTGGCCTCCGCGGACCGCGAGCGGCAGCTGCTGCACCGCGCCACGCACGACAGCCTGACCGGCTTGCTCAACCGCGCCGGCTTGCACGACGCGCTGGAGCAGGCGGTGCGCGCGCAGTTGCCGTTCGCCCTGATGTTGATCGATCTCGACCGCTTCAAGGAGATCAACGACACGATGGGCCACGAGGCCGGCGACGAACTGCTCTGCGTCATGGCGCAAACGATAGCCGGGAGCCTGCCGCCGGGGGCCATCCTTGCACGCCTGGGCGGCGACGAATTCGTCGCGCTCGTTCCCGAAGCGGCGAGCGGGCCGTGCGATGAGGTGGCCGACGAACTGGTCGCCCACGTCGGACACCATGTGATGCTGCGCGGCACGCAGGTCACCGCCGGCGCCAGCCTGGGCGTGGCGAGGTATCCCGCCGACGGCGACACGGCGGCCGACCTGCTGCGCCACGCCGACCTGGCCATGTACGCCGCCAAGGCGCGCGGCGGCGCCCAGGTGGCGCGATTCGAGGCGGCGCTGGACAGTGCGGCGCTCGAACACGCCGTGTTGTCGCGCGACCTGGCGCGGGCCGTCGACGGCGGCGAACTGCGGCTGCACTACCAGCCGCGCGTCGATGCGCAGACCGGCATCGCGCAATCGGTCGAAGCGCTGGTGCGCTGGCAGCACCCGACACGCGGCTTGATGATGCCGGGTGCCTTCATCGACCTGGCGGAGGCAACCGGACTCATCGGCGACATCGGGCACTGGGTGTTGCACGAGGCTTGCCGGCAGATGGCCGTGTGGCGGCGTGAACACGTGGCGCTCAAGAAGGTGGCGGTGAACCTGTCGGTGCACCAGCTGCGGTCGCCAGCCATCGTCGACGACGTCTTCCGCGCGCTGCGCAGCCACGGGCTGGTGCCCGCCGACCTGGAGCTCGAGGTCACCGAAAGCGTGTTGATCGGCGACGTGAAGGCCACCTCACGGCTGCTGGCGCAGCTGCGCAACGCCGGCATACGCGTCGCGATCGACGACTTCGGCACCGGTTACTCGTCGATGGCCTATCTCAGGTACCTGCCGGTGGACGTGCTCAAGATCGACCGCGCCTTCGTCAAGGACATCGGCAGCGATGCCTCGGCCGACATCGTCGTGCGCGCCATCGTCGGCCTGGCCGGATCGCTGGGCCTGAGCACGGTGGCCGAAGGCGTGGAGACCGCGGCGCAGGCCCAACTGCTCAAGGAGATGGGTTGCGGCGAGCTGCAGGGCTACCACTACGCGCGGCCGCTGCCGCCGCAGGAGGTGCCGCGCGCGGCCTGCGTCTGTTCGACGGTGGTTTCGGATGCGGCGGGTCGCGAGGCTGCGCAGGAAGCCCGGGGCGCGCCTGCTGCCGTCGCGTCCCAGTCGCGGACGCCGGCCCTTCCAAGCCTGGTCTCCTGAACGTTCTGCAGCGCCCGCGTGGTCGATCGCGGGCCGCCGGCAGCGTTCCCGGATTCGAACTCGCGCGAGGGATCGCGAACCCGTCTCAGCCGATCTCCACCACCACCGGCGCGTGGTCGCTGGGCCGTTCGTTGCGGCGCGGCGCCTTGTCGATGGTGCAGGCCTGCACGCGCGGCTGCAGCGCCGGGCCGACGAGGATGTGGTCGATGCGCAGGCCCTGGTTCTTGCGAAAGGCCAGGTTGCGGTAGTCCCACCACGTCCACGACTTGGGCGGCTGGTCGAAGAGCCGGAAGGCGTCCACCAGTCCCAGCTCGAGCAGGGCGCGGAAATGCGCGCGCTCCTGCGGCGTGCAGTGGATCTGCCCGGCCCAGGCCACCGGGTCGTGGACGTCGCGGTCTTCGGGCGCGATGTTGAAGTCGCCCATCAGCACCAGCTGCGGGTGGCGGGCCAGTTCGTCGCGCAGCCAGTCGCGCAGCGCGTCCAGCCAGCGCATCTTGTAGGCGAACTTGTCGCTGTCGGGCGCCTGGCCGTTGGGCGCGTAGGCACCGACGATGCGCACGCCGTCCACCGTACCGGTGATGACACGCGCCTGTTCGTCGTCGAAGCCGGGGATGTTCAGCACGATGTCGGTGGCGGCAGCGCGCGACAGCAAGGCCACGCCGTTGTAGGTCTTCTGTCCGAAGCGCTGCACGCACCAGCCCGCGGCCTCGAGCTCGGCGGCAGGGAACCTGTCGTCGGTGAGCTTGGTTTCCTGTAGCACGATCGCGTCCACCGGGTGGGCATCGAGCCACTCCAGCAACTGCGGCAATCGCACGGCGAGCGAATTGACGTTCCAGGTCGCGAGTTTCAAAGAAGTCCTAAGTTACTGTTTTTATTGAACTCTATTCCTTGCGTCTTTGACGGTACCCCCACACATACCCCCAGAATTTTTCGCTGTGAACCCGGCCGATGCGGATGGGCCGCGACCTCTTGTCGCCATCCTGCAAGGGGCTGTCGGCACGTGCCCTGCGGGGCCGGGGCAGGGCCTCATGATGGTCCCCGCACGGCGGCGTTCACCTTGTCAGCGAGAGCCTGGCAACGCTGCAGCAAGACGACGAAGGGCTCGGCGTCGTCGAGCAGCAGGCCGTCTTCGACCATGCGTTGGTAGTCCTGGGCCAGCGCGCGGCCTGCGGCTGCGCTGTCGACGAAGCCGGCGGCATCGAGGCGCGTCACGTCGTGCCAGTGGTGCGCGAAGCGCGCCGCCGCGGAAGCTGCCTTGAGCGCAGAAGACATGGATGGCCGTGGCCTTCTCCCAGAACGTTCGCTCGGGGCGCATGACCTGGGGCGTGGACTCGGGAGAGCTCACGTCCGGCAGGTGCTGGGCAGCGTCGCACAGGACTGGTCGCGGTTCGTTGGGCCCGCCGGTCGATCATGCGCCGAGCTCCAGCGGGACCGAGGGCGCGACATAGCCTGTGCCCTGGCCCAAGGCCTCGTCGTCGATGATGATCTGTTCGCCTTCAGCGCGTGCCTTCGCCGGCAGCCTTTGATTGGCAAGCGCTGCGGCCAGTTCAGGCGCCAGTCTTGCGCTGACGAGGTCGGCCAGTCGCTGCCGGATGGCCTTGCTCCGTTTCTTTTCCTGGCTGCGCGACGTGGGCCAGGGTGACTCGGCCTTCTCGATCAGATCCGGCGCGATGACGCGGATGTCGGAGGTGAGGTCCACGTCCTCCGAGAAGCGCCTGATCACGCCGTAGGCCTTGGAGAGAGACGTCCCACCCTTGAAGACCAGGTGCGGCGCGTGCGGCCCGGCAAAGAGGTGCCGCAGGGCCCACACGACCCACACGTCCTTCTCGAGCAGGTGCAGGGGGGCGTCCCGACCGTTCTGCCGCGGCGAGCAGCGCTTCGCGCTGATCCTCGCGCGACAGGGCGAAGAACTCAGGCACGTGTCACCAGGGTGCTGACCTGGCTGGCAAGCCAGGTGGGCAGGCGCGCGCGCGCGTTCGCGACGGCCAGCAGCTCCGACGCTGGCAGCTTTCGCTTGAGCTGGCCGAGTGCCGCCTCGGAGCCCGAGGGGCCCACCCAGGCCAGTGAACGGATGACTTCGCCAGCCGCTTGCCCGGGGTAGAGCAGTTGCCACGGCGGGGCATGGCGAAGCTCGATCGTCTGCGCGCCGAGCTTGAGCTTGCGGCTGCGGCCCGAGGTCAGGAAGACCTGGCGCACCGGAACCTGGGTCGTCAGACCCAGCGCGTTGGCAGCCGCAGCGCCGTTGCCGACAACGGTCTCGCCTCGCTGGCTGGCCCATTCCTGGACCACCTTGGCGACTTCCGGTGCCCGTGCTCCGAACTTGCCCATCACCGGCAGGACGTAGACGCCACGTCCGGCGCGCAGCAGTTCGCCGCTGCGGGCCAGACGCGACAGCGCCTGATCCACCGCGGCCCGGCTGCCGAGATGCAGCAGGGCCTTCGCGGACAGGCTGGCGCCCTCCGGCAGCGCGGCGGCGTGCGTCAGGACTTGCCGGGTGAGGTTGGACACGGTGATTCCTTGGTTGTCAGAAGTATGCTTCAGTTTCTGACAACTTTCAAGGATCCGGTCTGTGAACCGTTGCGGAGGCGGGGTGCTTGGACGACGGCCGCGAGTTGCACAGAATTCAGCCCAAGGCGCCCGCCGTACCTGCACGCGAGTAGAAGCAGGCACTCCATTCATCGTCCCTGATAGCCTCGGGCCTGGTGCCGCGCGCCCAGGCCCAGGGCGCGCGCAGCCTGCGCCTGCGCACCTGGCTGCAGCGCACGTCGGACGAACTGGCGACGCTGGACATCTGAACGACCCGGGCCGCGCGGCCCGGCGCAAGCCGCTTACGGCTTGCGCATGAAGTTGATGCGCATCTGGCGCACGAAACGCGCGCCGTCCGGGCCTTGGAACGGGCTGAAGCGCCGGCGCACTTCGGCATCCAGCGCCGGCGGCAGCGCCAGGTCGCTGTGCGTGACACGCACGATGCGATCGACGAAGTCGTCGTAGTCGCGGAAGTGCAGCGGCGTGTCGAACACCACCTCGCGCTCCCAGTGCAGCACGCCGGCCGCCGCGGCCCGCTGCAGCGCGGCGTAGGCCGCCGCGCGCACCAGACCTTCGTCGTGGAAGAGCTTGACGACGTCGTTGAAGTCGCCGGCGTAGACCGGCTCGGAAACATAGAGCACGCCGCCGGGCACCAGCACGCGGCGGATCTCGGCCAGCGCGGTGTCCAGCAGGTCCAGCGGCACGTGGTGCAGCGACTTGAGCATGATCACGATGTCGGCGCTGGCGTCGGGCAGTGCGATGGCCTGCGCACCGCCGTCGACGAACTGCAGGCCCGCTACGGGCGGCGCCGCCAGGTTGGCCTCGTGCTGCACGCGGTCGACCTCGAAGGCCGTCACGGTGCGCGCCAGGCCGCGCTGCAGCAGCGCGCGCGCAAACGCCGCCTTGCCGCAGCCCAGTTCGACCACACGTGCGGCCCGCGGCGCAAGCGCCTGGGCGAAGAAGTCGACCTCGTCGGTGACCAGCAGCGTCGGGTTGGCGGTATTCATGCCGTCGCCTCCGGTGCCGCGGCCAGCAGCGCCCGGGCGCGTTCGATGATGGGTCGGTCGATCAGCTTGCCTTCCAGCCGCACCGCGTTGCCGTGCGCCGCCAGCGCGGCGGCCACGATCTGGCGCGCCCAGGCGATCTCGTCGGGCCGCGGCAGGAAACCGCGGTTCACCTCGGCCACCTGCTGCGGGTGGATGCACAGCTTCGCGCCCATGCCCAGGCTGCGCGCCCGCGCC